>JAXJQH010000025.1:0-7759 GCA_036311245.1 Oscillospiraceae bacterium
CTCTTTTATGCCGCAGAGATTTCCGCCAAAGAAATCGCAATTTTTAACTACTCCGTTCTCGTCGGCGCGAAAATCGGGCATTTCGCTCGTATCCTCGTGAATATAAAAAGGCTCAAGCTTGCCCTGCGTGCTGACCTTTCCTTTTTTAAAAAAGCGGTCGGGAAAAATCTGATACATAACCCTGCCCGAGAGCTTTCTCGGTACAGAAAACTCCTTAGGAGTACAAGTAAGCTGCCAAAAATCCCCTTGCCATATGTTAGTATCAGAAAAATTTTCTTTATAAAGCGGAAAATCGCTCTCAGAGGTTTTTATAAAAAAGCGATAAAAATAAAGGTCGGGAGCGGAAAGCTTAAAGCTCCCGCTCCAGATTTCATAGTTTTCATCGCGCATCCCAATGTGTTTCAACTCAAACTCGCAAACCTTTGAGTCCTCTTTAAAAAACTCAATAAAAACTGCGGTTGTTTTGCAGTGCTTTGGGATATGAATTGTAACTGTGCATTCCTCGCCCTCACAAAGTGTACCAAACGGCTTTTTGTGATGGAGGGATTTGCTGTCATATAAAATTCGCATATTCTAAAGCTTCCAAATCTTATCTGCGTATTCTTTTACCGAACGGTCTGCCGAGAATATGCCCGCCTTTGCAATGTTGACAAGCGACATTCTCATAAACTTCTCGCGGTCCTGATAGGCTCTCGAAACATCGTTCTGCGCTCTGACATAGTCACCGAAATCGGCAAGCGCCATATACTGGTCGGCAACGCCGAAACGACTTGTCACAAGCGATGCGGCAACACCGTCAAACCTCTTGCCCAAAGCTCCCGAGGTAAGCTGAGAGATAACCTCTTTAAGATTAGGGTCGGCATTAACAAAGTCGATAGGATTGTATCCTCTCTCCCAAAGTGCGCGCACCTCGTCTACCTTCATACCGAAAAGGAAAATGTTATCCTTTCCTACCTGCTCGGATATCTCGACATTAGCTCCGTCAAGCGTTCCTAAGGTTACAGCGCCGTTTATCATAAGCTTCATATTGCCTGTTCCCGACGCCTCTTTGCCCGCAATGGAAATCTGCTCAGAAATTTCGGCAGCGGGGATAATCTTTTCGGCAAGCGAAACCTTGTAGTCCTCGATAAACACTACCTTTATCTTTTCCTTGGCAACAGGGTCGGAGTTAATGGTGTCTGATACAGCGTTGATAAGGCTGATTATCTGCTTTGCAAGGTCATATCCCGCAGATGCCTTTGCGCCGAAAATAAAGGTGCGCGGCGGCACATCTACATTGGGATGAGCCTTTATGAAGTTATACATATAGAGAATTTGCAGGACATTTAAGAGCTGGCGCTTGTATTCGTGAAGCCTCTTTATCTGCACATCAAACAGCGAGCTCGGGTCTACATTAACGCCGTTTTTCTCAGCGATATAGACAGCCAGCTTTTGCTTGTTGCACAGCTTAATAGCGTGCAGCTTGTCAAGAACCTGCTTATCATCCTTATACTTAAGAAGGTCCTCAAGATAAGAGGCGTCCTTTAGGAATTTATCGCCGATAAGCTCTCTTAAGAAGTCTGTCAAATCGGGGTTTACCTGACACAGCCAGCGGCGGTAGGCAATTCCGTTTGTGACATTTATAAATCTGTCGTTATCAAGATTATAGTAGTCGCGGAAAATGCTGTCCTTTAAAATATCGGTGTGCAGCCTGGAAACACCGTTTACTGTGTGGCAGGCAGCAAGGCAGAGGTTTGCCATACGCACCTCGCCATCCGCAATGACTGCCATATAGTTTATCTTTGCGCTATCGCCGCCGTAAACGGCATTCAGAGTTTCCAAAAGCCTTCTGTTAATTTCTTTTACAATGTTATAAATGCGGGGTAGCTGCTCTATAAAGAGCCACTCACTCCAGCGCTCGAGCGCCTCGCTCATAACGGTGTGGTTGGTATAGGAGAGGGTTTTCTGTACGATTGCCCACGCCTCGTCCCAACCATAGTCGTGTTCATCCATTAAAATGCGCATAAGCTCGGGAACACAGAGGGCGGGATGAGTGTCGTTTATGTGAATGGCAACCTTGTCCGAAAGATTATCGAGTGTGCCATACTTTTTAAGGTGCTTTGAGATAATGCTCTGCAGCGAGGCAGAAACCAAAAGATACTGCTGCTGAAGTCTTAACCTTTTGCCCTCGATATGGTTATCGGCGGGGTAAAGGACCTTGGAGATTACCTCTGCCATGGTGTTCTGCTCAAGTGAGCGGACATAATCACCTCTTGAAAAGGCGTTCATATCAAAAGAGGGCACCTGCGCTCTCCAGAGAACAAGCTTATTGACAGCCTTGCTGTCATAGCCCGATATATACATATCATAAGGCACAGCCAAAACGCTCTGATATCCTATCTGTGCCGACTTGAACTTGCCGTTGTCATACCATTCGTTGACGCTGCCGCCGAATTTAACCTCATAGCTCTCGTCCTGACGCGGCTGCAGCCAGACCTCGCCGCGCTCAAGCCAGTTATCGGGAAATTCCATCTGCCAGCCGTCGATAATTTTCTGCTTGAAAATTCCAAATTCATAGCGGATAGAAAAGCCTGTTGCGGGATATTCAAGGCCTGTAAGCGAGTCCATATAGCAGGAAGCGAGTCTGCCAAGACCGCCGTTTCCAAGTCCCGCATCGGGGTCAAGGTCATAAAGCGCTTGTATATTAAAGCCCTGATTTTTCAGTACGGTCCTGAAATCCTCTTCCATTCCAATGTTATAAAGGTTATTTCTAAGGGAAGTTCCGACAAGAAACTCCATCGACATATAATAAACCTCTTTGCGCTGAGTCTTTGAAGATATGTCCCTAAACTCCTTGCGCTTTTTGGCAAGCAGCTCGCGCAGGTAGGTGCAGACAACCTTATATGCCTGCTTTTCGGTTGTTTCCTTGAGCGAAAGGCTGAATAGACGGACAGAGGTTTCATTAAGCCCATTTAACAGCTCGGTGTGTTTTTTGTGCATTTGTAGGGTACTCCTTTATTTAGTGTGACATAAGCTTTTTGTAAAGCTCGGTATATTTCTCTGCGGGCGCTTTCCACGAAGACTCTCGGCTCATAGCGTTGTTTATAAGCCTGCTCCAGCCCGCTTTATCCGCGCCATAAATATGAAGCGCGCGGCGCAGAGCAGAGAGCATATCATCGCGCTCAAAGCTCTGGAAGGTAAATCCGACTCCCTTGCCGCTTTCGGGATTGTACGGCGCAACAGTGTCCTTAAGTCCGCCGGTTTGGTTGACGACGGGAATAGTTCCATAGCGCATTGCGATTATCTGTGAAAGTCCGCAAGGCTCGCTCTTTGATGGCATAAGGTAAATATCCGATGCCGCATAAATCTGCGAGGCAAGCGCGGGGTCAAAGCAGAGATTTAGTGAGAACTTTTTAGGATTTTTCTCAGCGCATCTGCGAAGGCGCTCTTCATAAACGCTATCACCTGTGCCGACAATGACTATCTGCACATCCCATCGCATAAGCTCGTCAATGGCGGCGCAGATAAGGTCAACCCCCTTGTGAGAAACAAGGCGGGAAACCATTCCAATAACAGGGACATCTTCTCGCACCTCAAGACTAAGCTTTTGCTGAAGCGCCGCTTTGTTTGCAGCCTTTCCCTCTGCCGCCGTTTTCTTTGTGTAGTTTTGTAAAAGTGCTCTGTCGCTTTCGGGGTCAAAAATTCCCGTATTAATTCCGTTAACTATGCCCGAAAGCTTAAAATCGTGATCAGAGATAACACCCGCAAGCCCGTGGGCATAATAGGGGTATTTTATCTCCTGCGCATAGGTTTCAGAAACAGTGGTAAGGGCATCGCAACACAAAATTGCGCTTTTCATAAAGTTAACACAACCATCAAAAATCAGGGTGTTGTTGTATTTTTTATGCGAAAGACCGATAACATCGCCTATAAAATAGGGGTCTGCCTTGCCTTGATATTCAATATTGTGTATAGTGAAAACAGTTTTTGCCTCTCCCAGGCTTTTTTCATAAAATGCGTGCAGAATGAGAGGGATAAGAGCCGTTTGCCAATCGTTGCAGTGAATAACATCGGGTTTTTCATTAAGCTGACAGAGCGCCTCTAAAACCGCCTTTGAATAGTAGGCGAAACGCTCGCCGTCATCAGGGTAGCCATACACCCCGTCACGCCCGAAATAGTATTCGTTATCTATAAAATAGACCTTTAGCTTTCTTTTATTGCTTTTAAGCTTAAAAATGCCGACGTGCTGGCGGCGCCAGGATAACTCTACTGCAAAGCTTTTTACAAACTCTGTTTTAATATCGGGATTTTCCTTTATCCGCTTATAATACGGCAGAAAAAGCAAAACCTCATTTCCTTTTTGCTCAGAGAGAGCTCGGGGAAGAGCCTCTGCAACATCTCCGAGTCCTCCTGTTTTTATAAAGGGTGCCGCTTCACTCGCGGTGAAGACTATTTTCATACAGTTTCTCCTTTTTTAACGATGACCGAGTGCTCGGGAGTTCCTTTTAGAACCGCTCCATCGCTTACGGTTACATTTTTATCCAAAATCACACATTCCAGCTTTGCGCCTTTTCCTATCTTTGTTCCCTGCATAATAATGCTCGATTTAATTTCTGCTCCCTCGGCAACAGAAACTCCGCGGAAAAGGATGCTCTTTTCGACCTTGCCATTGATGGTGCAGCCATCTGCAAGCAAGCAGTCATTTACCTCGCTGCCCTCTCCGTAATATGTGGGGATTTCATCGCGCACCTTGGTGTAGATAGGCTGGTCCTTTAAGAATAGACCTGCGCGCACCTTTTTATCAAGCAGCGCCATATTATTTGCAAAATAGCTGCTGATGCTTTCGTTTCTGAGAACGATACCATCAAACCTAAACACAGAAACCTTTAAGAGCTTTTCATTAAATGCGCGCTGAATAAAATCGCGCTCTAAATGCACAAATCCCTTTTCGTGGGTTTCCTCAAGCGCATTTACAAGCAGCTCGCGGCTTATAATAAACATTCCCATACCCACAAGAGATGTTTCCTTGCACTTAGAGTCGATAAGCAGCTCGGTTACTCTGCCTTTAGAATTTGCTTTAATAATAAGTGGGTGCTTTTTACCGTCCGCCTCCTGTTGCTTTGCAATAACAGTTACGTCTGCGCCCGATTCTATATGATGCTCGATTGCGATGCGGAAATCTATATTGCAGATAACGGTCGAATCCGAAATAACAACATAGTCATATGCTCTATTGTTTATAAAGGGGTATGCCGAGTAAAGCGCCTCGAGCTTGCCCTTATAAATCCCCGTATTACCGCTTGCAAATGGCGGCAGAATAACAAGTCCCTCATTTTTGCGGTTTAAATCCCACTCATTAAGGGAGCCTAAGTGGTCCATAAGCGAGCGGTAGTTATATTTTGTGATAAGTCCGATATTATATATGCCCGAATTGGACATATTCGAAAGAATAAAATCTATCTGGCGATATCTGCCGCCAAAGGGCAGCGATGCAACAGTTCTGTGGTTTGTAAGCTCGCCGAGGGTGCTGTCATAGATATTTGAAAAAACAATTCCCATTGATTTCATAATAATTCACGCTTCCCTTCCTTAGTAAATTTCTTTGGGCAGGAGTATCTTATTTTGGGAAACCTCTCTGTCTTTGCCGACAACCGCTATGCCCCATTTATTTTTCTCGTAAAACTCAGGGCTGTCACCGATTTTCGCATTTGCGTGAACAACGGTGTCCTCACCGATTATTGCATATTTTATGACCGAGCTTTTCTCGATAACGGTGTTTGGCATAATAAAACTGTTGTAAATCTCAACGCCCTCTTCTATAATGCAGCCGGTTGAAATAATAGAGTTGTGCACCTTTCCATAAACTGTACTGCCCTCTGCAACAAAGGAATTTACTATCTGGGCCTCTTTTGCGATAAAGCTGGAGGGGTTTGCATAGTTTCTTGCGTAAATCTTATTCTTGGAATCCCTCATATCAAGCTCGGGATTTTCACCGAGAATATCCATATTGGACTGCCAGAGGCTCTCAATGGTTCCGACATCCTTCCAATACCCTTCAAAGGAATAGGCATACAGCTTGTAATCATCCTCAATAAGGCGGGGAATGATGTTTTTGCCGAAATCGTTGCTGGAAGTCGGGTCCTCATTATCTGAGATGAGATATTTCTTAAGAACATCCCAGCGGAAGATATAAATTCCCATCGAAGCCTTGGTGCTCTTTGGCTGTTTGGGTTTCTCCTCAAACTCAACAACCTTTCCCTCATCATCGGTGTTCATAATGCCAAAGCGCGATGCCTCTTCAAGCGAAACATCTAAAACCGCAATGGTGCAGTCCGCCTTCTTTTTGTTGTGATGCGCCATCATTTTGGCATAATCCATTTTATAAATATGGTCGCCTGAAAGAATAAGAACATTTGTGGGGTTATATCTGTCAATAAACGAAATATTCTGGAAAATGGCGTTTGCTGTTCCCTTGTACCACTCAGAGCTTGCGCTTTTTGAATAAGGCGAAAGAACATGGATACCCCCGTTTGTACTGTTAAGGCCCCAAGGCGTTCCGTTGCCTATGTATTCATTCAGTTGCAGCGGCTGGTACTGAGTCAGAATACCGACGGTATCAATCCCCGAATTAACACAGTTAGAAAGGGGAAAATCGATAAGACGGTATTTGCCGCCGAAAGGAACGGCAGGCTTAGCGGTGTTCTCAGTCAGAACCATAAGTCTGCTTCCCTGACCTCCTGCAAGAATCATTGCCACACAGTCTTTTTTGCGAAAGAACATTTTTGTTGCCTCCTCAAAGCATGTTTATTTTACATTCTGAGTATGCCATTGCACTATAGTTGTACCATTGTACATATTATATATTAATTTTTAACATTTTTCTATAGCTTCTTTGAAATATTTCCAAAAACGTCTGTATTTTCGTAAAAATTTTATATATTATAAACAATAAATCAGAAAATATGTTTGTTGTGTCGCATTGCTTTGTTTTTTGCCGCATACTCCTAAAATTTTATTATATCTTTACTAATATAATACCAATTTTTAAGGCTAATGTAAAGCGGAAACAGGTGGAATTTGTCGCCCACATACAAAAAAGCATCGCAAGACAGCGATGCTTTTTAACTATTTTTTATTTTACAAGCTCAATGCACTTAACGGGGCAGCCCTCGGCGCATTTTCCGCAAAGGGTGCATTTGTCTCGGTCAATACGGGCAAGAAATCCGTCAACAGTAACGGCTCCGACCTCGCAGACCTTTTCGCACTTTTTACAGCCGATACATCCGTGGGTGCAGTTTACTCTTGTATATTTGCCCTGCTCCTCGTTGCGGCAGGCAACAACATAGCCGCCGTTTGCATCGATAGCATCAATGATTTTCTTAGGGCAGGCAGAAACGCAGGCAAGGCAGCCTGTGCACTTTTTATTATCAACAACAGCAATAGCGTCCTTTATAGAAATGGCATTGAATGCACAAGCAGAAACGCAGTCACCATAGCCGACACAGCCATAGGTGCAGTTGGGTCTGCCGCCGTAAAAACTCATAACAGCCTTGCAGCTCTTAACTCCGCGATAGTCAAGTAGTGCTTCTTGGCTTTCGGCGCAGCCCTGACAGCGAACAAAGGCGCGAAGCTCCTTTTGGTCGCCCGCATCGACTCCCATAACGGAAGCAATGACATCTGAGCTTGCCTTTCCGCCGACACGGCAGGCATTAACGGGCGCTCCGTCAGACACAATAGCCGCAGCATAGCTATCGCAGGAAGCATAGCCGCAGCCGCCGCA
>JAXJQH010000026.1:0-1541 GCA_036311245.1 Oscillospiraceae bacterium
TCCGCCACCATCCGCAACGATATGGCAGAGCTTGAGCGACACGGGCTTTTATATCAGCCGCACACCTCTGCGGGAAGAATTCCAACATCCGCAGGTCTTCGCCTTTATGTTGAGCGGCTGATGGAAAAGAGGCAGCTTTCTCGAGAGCGGCGCGCATTTATTGATTCGCTATTTTCGGGCGTCAGCAGCGCTCAGAGCGCTATATCGGCAGCTTCTGAAGTCTTAGCTGAGTATTCTAATTGCGCATCCTTTTCAATTTCTCCCAGCGGCGATAGTGTGCGCCTTAAGCAGATTGATTTTATCAGGGTCGGCAGCAGGACGATGGTTTTCGTTTTACTCACAAGCACAAATGTTGTTAAAAGCGTTTTTGTGCGGCTTTACTCATATGTAACGCAGGAGGCTTTAGAGGCGCTTGGAAACGCCGCGCGCAGTACGCTATGCGACCTTCCGCTATCGGACATCAGCTTGCCGCTTGTTCAGACTATGGCAGCTGAGCTTTGTGAGCACGCGCTTTTATTTTCTCCGTTTTTTGATTCGCTTCTATCTGCGGTTCAGGAGCTTTCCTCGCCCGGACTTTACATCAGAGGTCAGGATAACCTGCTTCGAGGCGCGCCCTCATCATACCACGCAGCCTCGGCGCTCAGTATCTTGAGTTCCAACCGTCTTTTGGGGCTTGTAACCCCGCACAGCGGGCTTAGCATTGTAATTCCCGAAACGGCTGACATGGGCAGCAGTGCTCTTGTTTACTCAGGCTTTAAATTCTCAGATGACCTTATGGGCACTATCGGAATTTTGGGGCCTTACAGATTAGATTACGGCAATATTATTCCAATGATAGAATATTTTTCCACTTCTTTGGAAAATATGTTAAAACAGGAATTTGACAAATAACGATTTACAAAAAGGAGGCTCTAAAGATGAGCGAAAAGCAGCAAAAGGCTGTTGCTGACACCGAAGAAGCTCCCAAAAAAGAGCAAAAGCCTAAAACCTCTAAAAAAGAGGCGGCACTGCTCTCTGAGCTTGAGGCTTTAAAAGAGCAGCTCGCCGCAGAAAAGGACACATATTTAAGGCTCTGTGCCGAATATGATAATTTTCGCAAGCGCACCGCCAAAGAAAAGGATGACATTTACAGAAATGCCACCTCAAAGGCTGTTTTGGATTTGCTTCCCGTTATTGATAATTTTGAGCGTGCTGTAGCAGCTGAAGGCGACAGCGCCGACCAAGGCTTTGTAATGATATATACCCAGTTTAAGGAGTATCTTACAAAGCTCGGTGTCAATGAAATGGCGGCGGAAGGAGAAAAATTTGACCCCAATCTGCACATTGCAGTTATGCACATTGAAGACGAGGGTATAGATGAAAATACCATTGTCGAAGTTTTCCAAAAGGGATACACCTTGGGTGACAAGGTTATCCGCCCTGCATGCGTTAAAGTTGCAAATTAACATTTAAGATAAAAGGAGATTTACTACTATGTCTAAAATCATCGGAATTGACCTTGGAACTACCAACTCTTGCGTTGCCGTTATCGAAGGCGGCGA
>JAXJQH010000027.1:0-5793 GCA_036311245.1 Oscillospiraceae bacterium
ACCTGGTGCGGACCTTGCCAGATGATAGCTCCCACCATCGAGGAAATCGCCAAGGAGCGGGAGGATATCACTGTCGGAAAGGTAAATGTCGACGAGCAGCCGGGACTTGCCGAAGCGTTTGGCATAGTCAGTATCCCTACCCTTGTTGTGGTAAAGGATGGAAAGACCGCCGCTCAGGCAGTCGGCGTTCGCCCCAAAGAGGCAATTCTTGCGCTCTTAGATGAATAATAGCCAAAAATCAGCCCGCCTCTTAGGAGTAGCGGGCTGATATTTTTATCACCGATGCGCCGCTTAAGATAAACTCTGTGTACTGCGCGCCGAACTCCCCGCCTATTTCAAGGCAGTCGGGAGAAATGGGGCTGTCCTTTAAAAGATATGAGAGCAGCTCGCGGCGCGCCTCTATGTCGGTTACCGAGAGGTTGGTTTGGGTGCTTCCTAAAATAAACTTTTCGGCATTGCCCCCTTCGCTCAGCGCGAGCGCACTGTGATTTTGCCGTATAAACTCGCAGATGAGCCGAGCGCCCTCAAAAAGCGCCTCGCTGTCCCCGCCGTCCCAGCGGGAGTAGGCAATGTAATCGAGCATCAACATACCGCCCATTATCTGCCGCCCGCGGTCTATCTTTATATAAAGGTCGCGTGCTCTGTCGGTCTGCGAAAGGTTTTCGGGAACATCTATGACAGCAGGCTCAAACTGCTCGCAAAAAGAAATAAAGCTGTCGTTTGTAAAGCAGATATATTTTGAAAGGTTGATTGAAAAAAAGTTTCCAAGAGCTCTCGCTGCGCCGCCCGCTCCCCCTTTGTCAAAGCATTCCTTTAATATAATTTTCTGCTGACCTGCGTGCGAAAGCAGAGTTTCGGGGAAAAGGCGGGTAACTGCTATCTGCCTCTCGCGCCCCTTAAAGCCTAAAATAAAATAGGCATAAGGGGCGTCGCCTTGGCTGCGTGCTATGGAAACAAGCAGATTAAATTTGTCATTTTCGCTCGGCTCAAAGCTGCGGGAGGGAAAGGAAGACGAGGGAGCCGTTTTTTCATAAGAGGGAATTTGTGTCAGAATTATAAAAGAAGCCGCCGCGGCGGCAATAACGAGGCTTATAACAAACGACCTTAAGAAAATGCGGGTGCTGCGTTTCATGTTTTTCCCTCTCTTTCGCTCTTTTGAAAGATTGTGGGCAAAAAATACTCAAATATTCAAATTTGCTCTTGAAAAAGGCGGACATAATGTTATAATGAAGGTGTTTAAAGGGGGTCAATCGTGGAGATTTTTGAAAGAACACAGAGGCTTATAGGTAAGGCGGCTTTAGAAAAATTAAAAAATGCAAGAATAGCAGTTTTCGGGCTCGGCGGAGTTGGCGGTGCGGCCGTTGAGGCGCTCGCTCGCGCAGGTGTCGGATATCTTGCGCTTTTTGATGGGGACACAGTATCACCCACAAACAGAAACCGCCAGATAATTGCCACCGAAGAGAGTACAGGTATGCTTAAAACAAAAGCGGCGGCAGAGAGATGCCGCTGTATAAACCCACAAATCGAAATTTTTGAGCACAGCATTTTCTACACCCCCGAAAATGCCGATGAGTTTCCGCTCTCTGGGTATGATTATATTATTGACGCGGTCGATATGGTAACTGCCAAGATAGAGCTTATCTGCCGCGCAAAGGAAAGCAGCACCCCCATAATCAGCTGTATGGGAACAGGCAACAAGCTCGATGCTACCGCCTTTGAGGTCTGCGATATATACAAAACCTCGGTTTGCCCGCTTGCGAGAGTTATGCGCCGCGAGCTTAATAAAAGAGGAATAGATGCTTTAAAGGTGGTATACTCAAGGGAAGCCCCGCGCGAGCCTATAGATAGCGATGACAAGAGAACCCCTGCAAGCATTTCGTTTGTCCCGCCCGTTGCGGGAATGATTCTGGCAGGCGAGGTCATAAAAGATATTATTGGTAAGTAGCTTTAATAAGCAAAAGCACCGCCACCCGATAGGTGGCGGTGCTTTATTATTCCTTATTTATGCCCCAGCCGTCAAGCCCTGAGCGCACAAGCGCTCCAAAAATCTTTTCGGAAACCCCTGGGGTCTCTTTTTCCATTTCGGATATTTTTTCTTTCATGGTCTGCCTGAGGGTCACTCCGTCGGCAGGGCAGCGGCTTTTTACGATGGGCAGAGAGAGGCGCTGTGCTGCCGCTTGTATCTCGCTTTCGGGTGTGTAGATGAGCGGGCGAATCATATAAATATCTTTTCGCGAAAGATAAGTCAGCGGCGAAAAGCAGCCGAGCCGCCCCTCTGATAAAAGATTCATTAAAAAGGTTTCAATAACATCGTCCTTGTGGTGCCCAAGCGCAAGCTTGTTGCAGCCAAGCTCAAGGCAGGCATCGTGCAGCGCGCCACGGCGCATTCTCGCGCACAGGCTGCAGGGGCTTTTTTCCTTGCGCTCGTCAAAAACTATCTCGCCTATGTGGGTGCGCTTTATAGTCAGGGGAACCTGTATCTGTCCGCAGAGTTTTTCAATAGGGGAGTAATCGGTTTCCTTGCCGCCAAACTGCGGGTCTAATATAATGGCGAAAAGCTCAAAGCTTTTAGGGTAAAAGCGGCGCAGCGCTGAGAGGGCAGAGAGCAGCAGCACCGAATCCTTGCCGCCCGAAACTCCGACCGCAATTTTGTCGCCCTGCTCTATCAAATTATAATCGTCGCAGGCGCGGCGAATGTAGGATAGCATCTTTTGCATGGTTTTCTCCTTTCACAAAAGGGAGCTTATACTGATATTATAAGGGCAAAACGGCTCTAAGTCAACGAAAAATGCCTTTTTTCAAAAATGAAATGAAAATCAAGAAACATAGAGAAATGGAGCAAAACCGAGAGAAAACGAGAGAATGAGGGTTATATTTTAAAAATTTGGCAAAAAGGGTATTGACAGCGATTTTTACTTGGTATATAATAACAAGGCACTTTGTAAAGTAGCCTTCCCCGTAGGCTGCAAATCAAGTAAATCAGGGCAGTAATGCCAAATATACACGGAGGTAAAACTATGTCAACTTTTATGCCGAAAAGCAATGAAATCGAGCGTAAATGGTATGTGATCGATGCAGCAAATAGACCCCTTGGCCGTGTTGCTGCTGTTGCCGCCGATCTTTTAAGAGGAAAGAAGAAGACCATCTTCGCTCCTCATGTTGATTGCGGTGATCACGTTATCATCATCAATTCCGATAAGGCTGTTCTTACCGGAAACAAAGCTGAAAAGAAAATCTACTATCGTCACACCGGTTGGGTAGGCGGCCTCAAAGAGGTTAAGTATTCCACCCTTATGATCGAGAATTCCGACAAAGCCATGATGCTGGCTGTTAAGGGCATGGTTCCCGATACCACTATCGGCAGAGCCGCTCTTACCCGCCTTCACATCTATAAGAATGGCGAACACAATCACGCTGCGCAGAAGCCGCAGGAATACACATTATAAGTGAGGAGGCGTTAGTATGTACGATAAGAAACCTTTTTTCTACGGAACAGGCAGAAGAAAGCACTCTGTTGCCCGTGTAAGACTTTATCAGGGAACAGGCACTTTCACCATCAATGACAGAACTATCGATGACTACTTCGGTCTTGAGACCTTAAAGCTCATCGCAAGACAGCCCCTCGCTTTAACCGAGACTGCTGATAAGTTTGACGTTGTTGTCAGAGTTGCAGGCGGCGGTGTAACCGGTCAGGCAGGCGCAATCCGTCACGGCGTTGCAAGAGCTCTTCTTGAATTCAATGCAGAGCTCCGCCCTGAGCTTAAGAAGGCTGGCTTCTTAACTCGTGACCCCAGAATGAAGGAGCGCAAAAAGTACGGACTCAAAGCAGCTCGTCGCGCACCCCAGTTCAGCAAAAGATAATCAGAAAGTTATCTATTCAAAGAGCCTCCCGCTTGGGAGGCTTTTTTTCTATATTATTTTTTCTGCGCCATACAGCGCCTCTGCCGTGATTTTTGCTCCCATACAAAACCCGTCACAAAAAGCCTGCTCGCAAATAAGTAATATATATTCATTTACATTGCCCACATATCTGCTGAAAAACACCTTTTGCTCCTCGCCCAACCTCTTTTCAAGAGTTTCAAGATTTTTCTCCATTAAATCTTCGAGATGCGTTATTTCATCATTAAATCTACCTAAATTTTTTATTGGCACAAGGTTTCCGTTATAAAGCTCTGCAATAGTTTTTGTCATAATATACCTCCTAATATCTGCACCCTAAAAGGTGCGATAAACATATTTTAGCACCTTTTAGGGTGCGTGTCAAGTGCATCTTATAAAGTGCGTGCTATAATATCTATAATAGGAGGGGTATTAAGATGAAACCTTATGAAAGATTAAAGGATTTAAGAGAGGACAGAGACCTTAAGCAGACTGATATAGCTGAGCTTTTAAAAACAACCCGTCAGCAGATAAGCAAATGGGAAACGGGAGTGCAGATGATGGGCGTTGACAAATATATCGAGCTTGCAAAATTTTATAATGTTTCTCTTGATTACTTGCTTTGTCTTAGCGATACTCCAAGAAAGCTGAAATAAATGCGGGTGAACACCGATCAGGGGACGGTTCTCACGCAATCAGGGGACGGTTCTCTGATTGACGAAGGAAAATAAAATTTCTCGTTAAAACGGGCGACTTAAGAATTGCCCCTACAATGCGGGAATATAATTTGTGCAAAATTTGGCGGGATGTCGAAGGCGCCGTCCCCTATATTTTCCGCTATTCATTATTCATTAACCCGCCTTGGCTTTTAGACGAGGCGGGTTTTGGGGCATAATTGCCTGTTAAAATGAAAGAATTTGGGGGAGAAACTGCAAAAAATAGGATTTTTTGCTTTCAATTCTATTGACATCTAAAAGCTGATATACTAAAATTAAAGTGTATTTTTATTTTATTTCTCTATGAGAGGATGAGTCAAAATGAATCAGTATATCAGCGAAGTTTTAGAGGCGGTTCGCAAGAAAAATGCGAGCGAGCCCGAGTTCGTGCAGACCGTTGAAGAGGTTTTTAAGTCCATTGAGCCTGTTGTCGAGAAGCATCCCGAATACAAAAAGGCCGCGCTTTTAGAGCGTATGGTTGAGCCTGAGAGAATGATTTCTTTCAGAGTTGCCTGGACTGACGATCAGGGTCAGGCTCGCGTAAACCGCGGCTACCGCGTACAGTTTAACGGTGCTATCGGCCCCTACAAGGGCGGACTGCGTTTCCACCCCAGTGTTTACTCGGGTATCGTAAAGTTCCTCGGCTTTGAGCAGACCTTCAAGAACAGCCTTACCAGCCTGCCCATCGGCGGCGCTAAGGGCGGCGCAGACTTTGATCCTAATGGCAAGTCCGACGATGAGATTATGCGTTTCTGTCAGGCATATATGAGCGAGCTTTATCGCCACATCGGCCCTGATATTGACGTTCCCGCAGGCGACATCGGCGTTAGCGGCAAAGAGGTTGGCTATCTCTACGGTCAGTACAGAAGACTTAAGGGCGCATTTGAGAACGGCGTATTCACCGGTAAGGGTCTTTCCTACGGCGGATCCCTCATTCGTCCTGAAGCTACCGGTTACGGTGCTGTTTACTATGCACAGCAGGTTCTCGCTCACTTCGGCGAGGACATTAAGGGCAAGACCATTGCTATCTCCGGCTTCGGTAACGTTGCTTGGGGTGTTGCTAAGAAGGCTGCACAGCTCGGCGCAAAGGTTGTTGCTATGTCCGGTCCTGACGGATACGTTTACGATCCCGATGGTATTTCCACCGACGAAAAGATCGCTTACATGCTCGAGATGAGAGCAAGCGGCCGCAACAAGT
>JAXJQH010000028.1:0-4821 GCA_036311245.1 Oscillospiraceae bacterium
CCTTTTCTTCCATTTTCTTGCGAAGATGGCGGATTATTTTTGAACGCATGACAAGATTTTGGTGGGTTTGGGGGTTACGAAGGTCAAGATAACGGTATTTTAAACGAAGCTCATCCTTGCTTGCTCTTGACGCTCTGACATCAAAAGGAAGCATATTCCTACTCTTTCCGAGAACCTTAAGAGTGTCCGCAACAAGCTCGACATAGCCTGTTGCAATCTTCTCGTTTACAGTCTCGGGATTACGCTTTTCAACAACACCGCTGACGCTGATAACAGTTTCGCGGTTTACATTTTTAAGCAGAGCCTCGTCGTGAACAACCACCTGTGTTACGCCTGTGTAGTCGCGCAGGTCAATGAAAATAACACCGCCGTGGTCACGCACAACATCCACCCAACCGGCAAGCTCTACCCTCTTGCCGATATGCTCGTCACGGATATCGTTACAGAATAGTGTTCTATACATAATATATAACCTCCCATTATTTTCCTAAAAAATAAAAAGCCCCGAGGAATATTAAAATATTCCCGGGACGAGCAAACAAAATAAGCCCGCGGTGCCACCCGCATTGATACACAAAAATGTACCCTCTTTTAGTATTAAGTTTTAGACAACCCGCGGAGTGTTCCCAAGCTTACTACTCATCTTAAATGCGCTTTCAGTCGGTGACGCATTCTCCCTGACAGACTTTCCACAAAAGCCGAGTCTCCTCTATCATTATAGCAAAAATATCTCTTTTGTCAACAATATTTTTCTTGGGTATTTTTGTTTATATTTGGTATAAAAAGTTTATGCTGTTTTGGGGATTTTATTCAGTACCCCCCCTTTTTTTATGCCAAGATACAAATTCATTTTAGGGAGTACTTTTTAATGTTTGAAATTTCTGAACCCATGATGCAGGCAAAACATATCATTACCTTCAATAGAAACAGAATAGACTAACCGTTCGTCTTTTTTGCCTTTATCTATTTACAAAAAATCATTTATAAATTATAATATTATCAATGTTTTTAAAGGAGATAATTATGATTCAAGTTATAATTATATTAATTTTGATATTGGTTTTCTGTTTGCTTAAACTTAGCAAGTGCAGTGATGAAGAAACCTTAAGAAAATATGTTTGCTTTTGTTGCGCAAAAAACGACGAAATGCACCGAGGTGCAATTTCTCTTTTTGGTCACATTCTTAATATACAAAACGATTTACAGACTAATATTAAAATCAAAAAAAGATACCGTATACTTTATGATGATAATCAATATATAAATGAACTATTAGAAAAATTTTCAGATAACCTTCTGCAATCCTATTTTGATAAGGGATTAGATGTGGGTATTAAAGAATCCACAAAATTAACCAAAGAAGAGTTTTTAATGATTTACCTATGGGTATTTTTGCGTAATGACCGCAATTTCATTTTCGAGCACGAGAAAATGTACACTCTCGGAGAAATCCCCAATGGCGAAAATTACAGAGAACTGCACCTCACTGATTACTCGCTTGCGTATTATAAGCTTTTTTATATTACACAGCTTTATTGCCATAATTCCAATAATATTATGAAGCACCTTCCAGATCTTTGTTACGAAAATCCAGAAGGGACAAAGGAAATTATAGATACTAAAATAAAAAAACATTACATAAGCTAAAGGGCTCACCATATGGTAAGCCCTTTTACTTTTATCCGCCGCTATTTTAAAATTCCCTCTCCACCGTCTTCATCAAAAAGTTGGTCAGCCGCTAAAATAGCTTTTCTGGCAGTATCCTGCAATTCAATCTTTATATTATGTTCTTTGCTACCGTGTACTAGAAGATGGTTGAGTTTTTTAACAGTTTTCTTAATCTTATTTCTTAGTTCTGTTTTCTGTCTACCCTCAACATTCTTATGGCGCGACTCTTGATAACGTTTCTTGGTTTCCTCAATTTTGGAAAGAGACTTTTCTTTGTACTCCTTGAGTATCTCTGCATCCTTTGCTTTCTGCCGCTTTACCGCCTTTTGCTTTTCGCGTTGTAGAATATCCTTCAACGGCTTGACAGCCTCAAACTGCAACAGTTTCTTATCGGCTCTTTCAATCCTATCAACAAGAGTCTTCTTATTGTTACTAAGCGCAGTAAGCTTGCTTCTGTCAGTTCCCTTGGTAAAGCTGATTTCTCTTATTTCAGCATTGATTTCATCAAGCTTCTTTTGGTCCTCATTAAGAGAGGATATCTGTTCCTTGTACCTACCAAGCCACTCTCTTTCGGTTTCATTTGTTGCAGCAGTTTCAAGCGCATCAGCAAGGAGCGAACGATTAGATATAGCTGAATAGTCGCGATCAGATCTCTTTATCTGGTCACTTTTTTCATTGCTATCTTGATTTTCTCCAATGCTTCCGTTTCCGTCTTGCTGTTTTGGACTATTGGTATCAGACTCTCCGCTATTGCTTCTTTTTTGTTCGGATTTATATTCTTGAAAAGAAGCATAGTCTCGTGCTTTGCTGATTGAGAGAATTTCTTCTCCGTAAAAGTACTCAATAGCTGCGTACGGTTCTGATAAATGTCTTCTTTCATTGTTCAGAATTTCCTCCTTTATTTCTGCCGTGTTAAAATAATCAATTCGTAAAACTTTGGTGATTTTAGGGCTTGCTATGCTACCTTTAACGTACATAATAACATCAGGACAGTCGTCAGAATGTACTACTGTTTCACCAAACCTCGTAACCGGATACTTATCCTTATTATGCTTGAAATCAGCATACCTCGACAATAAGGTTTCTCGTTCTTTTGTTGTTATTACATCGTTGTAACTAGCCCATCCAAAATCATTATACTGCTTTTCTGTGTATCTCGCAACATCTCTATCAGAAAACTTTTTGGAATTATTTTTGCTTTCCTGCATAGAATAGGTATTGACAACAGGTTCCTTTTGTGGTACTTTGTTGTTAGAATTAGCATCGATAGTGGTTTGAACCAGCTTGGGCAATTGGAGCCCTCTGCTCGTAAACCATGTCGGTGCTTTCTTTATGCTTGCATCAATAAGATTTCCCTGTTCTATTTGATTCCTTACATAATTTATTATTTTGTTGTTGTCATACTGGTCGATTTTGCTGTAAACACTCGCAATTTTATTTATTACACTTCGACCATATCTTTTATCAATATGAACAATGGCAATAACATCATTTCCGTGAACATCCACCAATTCAGTTAAGGCAACAAAACTATTAGGAACACTGCCGGAAAACAACAGCACTGGATCATCAAGTTCGATCGGGAGTTTTGAAAGCTCATCAAGAGAAATAGCATGCTTTCCACCTGTAATTTTAACCAAACAATCTTCGTACATAATAAGCTCTGCGTTAGGTGCGCCGTGCTTAATCAAAACATCCGAGGTCGTGCCCAAATCAAAATATTTACCATTATATTTACCAAATGCTTTGCCTTTTCCTTTGACCCAGTCATTTAACTGTTCTGCAAAATCTTCTCTTACCTGTAATTTCACATCACCCTCTTGGGTGGTGTTTTTTTGTGTAGTATTAGCAGAGTTGTTAAAGTTCTCACTTGCATCGGAATTATTTTTGTCCTGCTGCATAGAATAACTATTGACAGATGAATCTTTTTGATTTATACTGTCGGTAGAGAGTGTATCACTTCTACGGAATTGTCCCGTATTCGATGCGCTCTCTATTTTTTTATATACAATATTTACTATATCATACAGTAACGCTTTTCCATCTTTCGTTGTGCCAACTATAATGTCTGCAGAATAGCCTCTGTCATCAACCTTAAAATCAACCATTCCTCTTGCAAACTCAACAAAAGAGTCTTGCCTAATATGTTTTATTTCTTCACCCACATATTCACGAGAAGCCTTTAAAAGTTCGTCTGCATTACTGAACGAATTGATTTTGTCAAAGTATTTTCGCGAATCATTTCTTAACAAATACTGAGCATTCTTGGAATTTTGCCATTCTTTTGCAGTTCTTTGTTTAATCCCAATTTTTTGACCATTGGCATTAACAAGATCAGAAAATTTTTCCTTAACTATATTGGACAGTATTTTCGAAATTTCCTTTGCGCTATTACTTTCAGAAACTACGATATTTTCAACATCAACAAATAGATTTCCGTCAGTATTTTTTCTAATCTGCATCTTAACACCACTATTTTCAGCGGTGTTTTTTTGTGCCTGAATATCGGTGTTGGCAAAGTTTTCACTCGCATCAGACAATGCATCAGTGAAGAGAGACTGAATTTTCTTGTAGGAATCGGTCATCTGAGAAACGAGCTTGCCTTCCTCAGTTTCGAGCTCGTAATCCTTATAAATAGAACTGAGTTTTTTAAGAACGCCATCAATCCAGGATTTGATTTTCTCTCCTAAGGTCATATCCTTCTTACAAAGCTCTCTAATAACCTTACCATCGTTGAGCATCGAAGTCATCGAATCCGCAACAAACTCCTCAAAAGCCTCGTCATAGCTAATTTCTCTGCCGTTATTCTTAGCTTTTTGCTGTTGTCTTTTGACAAGAGTATCAACAGAGACACCTTTTTCTCCATACTGCTCTACAAGAAAATCTGCAAGAGCCTTAAATTTTTGAGGAGACCACTGCTTGATAAAATGGGTAAGCTCGTGCGCAGCAGTATGTAAAATTGTTCCTTGTCCAAAGTTGCCTGCATTTAGGTCTATCCAGATGCTTCCGTCGCTCTGATAGTACATTCCGTTGGGGGCAGACTTCTCCACACCGTTCTTATCCTTATAAACGCGATTTCCATCCTTCACATAGGACTCGTAAATGTGAAAATCTTTTTTCAGCACCTGCGCAAGAATTTCCAGACCGTTAAGA
>JAXJQH010000029.1:0-31291 GCA_036311245.1 Oscillospiraceae bacterium
CGCTGCAACCTCGGCTTTTGTAAGCTCACGCCACTGCCCCGGCTTTAACATACCGAGCTTTAGCGGTCCTATTGCGGTGCGCTTTAGCCTTCCAACCGTGAGCCCAACCGCCTCGCACATTTTTCTTATCTGTCTGTTTCTGCCCTCGCGGATGGTCATTTCCATAACACTTCTGTCAGCGGTGGCAGACACGATGTTGATAATAGCAGGAGCGGTCATACGCCCGTCTATCACAACACCCGAGGAAAGCTCTGAGGCTACCTCGTCGGTAACAAGGCTGTCCACAGTAACGCGGTAGCGCTTTGAGATGTGAAATTTCGGGTGCATCAGCATATTGGCAAAATCGCCGTCGTTAGTAAGCAGGAGTAGTCCCTCCGACACCTTGTCCAGTCTGCCGATAGGGTAGACGCGGCAACCGACATCTTCTACTAAATCGAGAACGGTGCGCCTGCCCATTTCGTCACTCATAGTAGTAACATAGCCGCGCGGCTTGTAAAGCGCAATATAGAGTTTTTCGCGCTTCTTCTGAAAGTGGATAGGCTCGCCGTCAACAGTAATGCGACACTGATGGGGGTCTACCTGCTGCCCGATTTTTGCAGGGTGTCCGTCAACCCGCACAGCTCCTGCGCGGATAAGCTCTTCGGCACGTCTTCGGGAGCAAACTCCCGCCTCGGACAAAATCTTTTGAAGTCTTTCTTTCATAAAATTCCTCCAAACGGCGCCTCACGGCGCAGTTTTTATTTAAAAAGGCTAAAAAGCCATTCTATCAGCTTTTCAAATGGATTTTTCTTTTCCTCGCCGCTCCTTTGCCATAGGTGATGCGCCGACCTTGCGGCAATAATCGCTCTCTCACCTAAAGCCGTGTCCCCAACGCAGTAGTAAAGACTGCCCACCACCTGCCCTTTAAAAACAGGGGCGTACTCAAAGGGGCGCAGAGTAATTTTGCACTCTATCTTCTCGCCCTCTCGGACAAAAAGCGTGGGCGCCTCGCCCGAAAGAGAGAGCGGGATTTCATTATGCTCGCTATTTGCTATGGGGAGTGTCGGCAGCTCTGCTTTTGGAGCGGGAGTTTCTTTGTATAGGGAAAAACCAAAAGCGTAGAGAGATTTGTGGTCCTGCCAGTCATTAGGGGCAGAGAGTGTAACGCAAATGAGGGTGCGGCCGCCTCTTTTTACCGCCGAAACAAGACATCTGCCTGCTTTTTTGGTAAATCCTGTTTTTATGCCTATGCAGCCCTCAAGCTCACGCACAAGACGGTTGTGATTAGAAAAGGTGCGCCGAACCTCCGGCTGCCCGTAACTGACAGTATACTTAGCTTTGCTGCAAATTTCAAGAAAATCGGCGTTTTTAATAGCCTGCGCGCCGAGTAGCGCCATATCATAGGCAGTCGAATAGTGGTTTTCGTCATGAAGTCCCGAGGGGGTAACGAAATTAGTGCTTTTCATCCCTATCTCAGCGGCGCGCTCATTCATTTTTTTGGCAAAGCTCTCGCTGTCGCCCGAAATGCGCACAGCGGCAGAGTTTGCCGCATCGTTGCCCGAGAGCATAAGCTGCCCGATTGCGAGGGTTTTTAGGGTAACGCTATCGCCCTCTAAAAGCCCCATAGAAGAGCCTTCAA
Organism: Oscillospiraceae bacterium; assembly: GCA_036311245.1. Classification (GTDB taxonomy): domain Bacteria; phylum Bacillota; class Clostridia; order Oscillospirales; family Ruminococcaceae; genus SIG578. The sequence goes on from JAXJQH010000029.1 coordinate 1,619, forward strand.
CCCGTATGGCGGCACTGTCAACCTTAAAAGGCGTGTCTCTCTCGCTGCTTTCAAGGCATAAGAGCGAGGTCATAATCTTTGTGGTGCTTGCCATAGGCCGCTTTGTATATGCGTCCTTTTCAAAAAGAACTTTTCCCGTGTCCGCGTCGAGTAAAATAGCGGATTTTGCCGAAACCGAAGACGCGGCAGAAACTTCATTTGGGAAAATTCCCAAAGCAAGACAAAATACAAGCACAGCCGAAACAAGCACCCTTTTCATAAGCTCACCCTTTAAAATCAAATTACTGATTTATATGCGGGTATTGAGCGGGACTTGCTAAAATCTACTGCTCCTCGCTCTTGTCCTTCTTTATAAGCGAAGAAATCTGAGAAATGGCATCGGGAATAATGTTGCAAAGGCGGTCGATGCTCTCGCCGTCCTTAGCAAGCTGCAGAAGACGAACAGTTCCGTTTTCAATAACAAGAAATGCCTTTGGGGTAACGGTTATTCCCGCACCGCCGCCACCGCCGAAAAGGTCCTTAGGATTTTTGCTGGGGAAATCCGAGCCGCCCGAGGCAAAGCCTAAGGAAAGCTTTGAAACGGGGATAATGGTAATGTTGTCAGAGATTTCAATGGGCTTTCCGACAACAGTTTCGCTGTCGGCAAGCTCCTTTACCTTCAAAATGGTGGTTTCCATAAGTCCTGTGATGGGATGTTCGCTCATTTTCTTTTCTCTCCTTTTTTGTTTTTGTCGGGGAGCGCATCTGAGATTCTAAGTAGCTCCGGTATTATTTCGTGAACGTGGAAGATAAGCCTTATTGGTAAAAACCAAAGCCTGGCATATAGTGAATACAAGGTTTTTTTGCTATCATAGTCAGGCACAACGGTGATTTTTCTCTTTTTAACGCAGATTGTGTTTGCAATAACCGCAAGTGCGCTGTGCAGATATGCCGAAAGTCTACCGCACTCCACCGCAATCTCGGCGGCGTCCTGCCCACCGACACGGGCGGTAAGGTCAATGCTTGCGTTGTGCATAGATAAAATCAGCCTCACAACCCTGCCCGCCGAGCTAATGCCTGCAAGCAGTGCCTCAAGCCTGTCAATGAAGCCGTCGTCTGAGCCTTTCTGAGGCTGGGAGGGCGGGAAAATCTTCTTTTCCTGATTTTTTTCGCCCTTTTTGCTGCCTTTTTTCTTGTCTTGCGGCAGCAGCCTTACCTTAATGAAAAGGTAACGCAGAAAAACCTGTGTTTTGTCACCTATATAGCTTACATTTAGCCGCACAGGGAAAAGCAGCAGCACCAAAATAAGCGCAAGGACCGATAAGACTATAATTAAAGCTACAAGGAGGACGTTCATTACTGCTCCTTTTCCTGCTCTAAGAGAGCGGCAGCCTCACTAAGCGGCTGCGCTAATTCTGCGGCGCTCGCATCTGAGGGCAGAGCGGGAAGGGTGTCAAGACCCGACAGACCAAATGCGCGCAGAAAGTTTGCGGTGGTGCGAAATGCGATAGGTCTGCCCGGCAAATCCAGTCTGCCTGCCTCTTCGATAAGCTCCTTTTCGCAGAGAGTGGAAACAACTCCCGAGCAATCAACTCCTCGGATTTGCTCCATAAAAGCTCTTGTGACGGGCTGGTTGTAGGCTATTATGGCAAGAACCTCAAGTGCCGCCTGAGAAAGCGGCTGATTGCGCCTTATGTCAAGCGCCGCGCGGATATGCGAGGCAAATTCCTTGGCGCTAACCATCTGATAAGAGTCCTCAAGCTTTAAAATTCGAATTCCGCCCTCGCGGCTTTCGTAATCATCTGAAATCTGTGTAAGTAGTTTTTTGGCAGTAGGCAAATCAACCTCGATAACCTCGGCAATTCGTGCTACAGGAACAGGCTCGCCGCTCGCAAAAAGAATTGCCTCTATTGCACCTCTATGTTCTCTGAATCCCAATCTGTATCTCCTCCTGCTGCGTTGTAGCTGATAAGTTTACCGTCATCAGAAACGGTAACACGCGAGTGACGGATGAGCTCTAAAACTGCGAGGAATGATGCCACAAGCTCATATCTGTCACTGTTCTGACTCCAAATCTCCTCAATAGGAACATTTTTATTTCCGATAACCTTGGAAAGAATAAGTGTTATGCGCGAGCGGATTGAAACCATCCGACGGGCGACTATCTGTGTAAAGCTGGAAACAGGCGGAGGCAGCTTTCTCTTGTTTTTGCCTGCCATAGCAAGATATGCCTCTAAGAGCCTTTGCTTGTCCGCAGTTCCCGTAAAGGTTTTGGGCAGCTCAATTTCGGCGGGCTCACGAACATAAATATCTCCGCCGCAGTTTCTGCCCCGAAGCTCCTCTGCCACCTGCTTGCAGACACTGTATTCAAGCAGTTGTCCCTCAAGCTCGATTTTCATTTCCTCGGCTTCCTCTTGGTGATGCGGCAACAGCATAGCGGTTTTGATGTAAACAAGCCTTGCCGCCATTTCAAGAAACTCGCTTGCGACATCCATATCCTGCTGCTGCATTTCTGCAATATAGGCAAGATACTGCTCAAGAAGCTGCGAAATGGGAATATCGTAAATATCTAATTTGTGCTTTGCGATAAGTGAGAGCAGAAGGTCTAAAGGCCCTTCAAACTTTTCAAGCTTAAATTCGGGAGCGCCCAAAATAAAGCATCCTTTCTCTTTAAAATTAGCCTTGCATAGCAAGCTCCATAACAATATTAAGCGGAACATATCCCGCAGACCCCATAAAGAAGGTCATCTTGTCAAACAGCCATAGAAAAATGTTGGAAACAAAACCAATTATGTTAGACAAAAAGCTTGTGTTGCGGTTGAGAAGTAAAATTCCTAAGATGAGATATGAGCTGTAGCGCTCAAGATTATCCATAAAAGCCTGCGCGCGGTAGGGTAGAAAATGGTTTAAAATGCGAGAGCCGTCAAGCGGCGGAATGGGCAGCAGATTAAAGAATGCGAGCAGAAGATTGGTCTGCATCATTATAAAGAAAAGCCAGTTTAAAAAGTAGAAAAATATAATCTCGGTTTCACCGCCCAAGAGAAAGGCGCCCTTGGAAAGAATCATAAACAAAAGCGCTAAAATAAGGTTGGAAACAGGGCCTGCAAGGGCGGTGAGCGCCATTCCAAGCCGCATATTACACTTAAAGCGCATGGGGTTTACGGGAACAGGCTTTGCCCAGCCAAATCCGAAAAGTATCATCGAGATAGTTCCGAAAAGGTCAAGGTGAGCAAAGGGATTTAATGTAAGTCTGCCCTGATAATACGCCGTATCGTCCCCTAACTTATAGGCAATAAAGCCGTGAGCCAGCTCGTGAATGGGCAGGGAAATTATGACCATTAAAATAAAAGGAAGATATTCAATAACAGTAAAATATAAATTATCCAAAGCCTTCAGCTCCCCTTAGTAAAAAAACTCCCATCTTAACTACAAATTATACCATACCTGCTTTTAAATTACAACACCAAAATAAATGCTATTGATATTAAAAATTTGTTTTGTTATAATAAGAATATTGACGGAAAAACTCAAATTTTTCATAGAAAGAGGAAAAAAATGGCAGCCGATAAACTTGTTATAAAGGGTGCAAGAGAGCACAACCTCAAAAATATAAACGTTGAGATACCGCGCGATAAGCTTGTTGTGTTTACAGGCCCGTCGGGTAGCGGAAAAAGCTCACTGGCTTTTGATACCATTTATGCCGATGGTCAGAGGCGCTATGTCGAGAGCCTTTCCTCGTATGCAAGAATGTTTTTAGGTCAGATGGACAAGCCAGAGGTCGATAGCATTGAGGGCCTTTCCCCTGCAATTTCAATCGACCAGAAAACCACATCTAAAAACCCCCGCTCCACCGTCGGAACGGTGACCGAGATATATGACTACCTGCGCCTTTTATATGCGAGAATAGGCGTGCCGCACTGCCCTATTTGCGGCAGAGAGATAAAACAGCAGTCGGTGGACGAGATTGTTGACAGAATAATGAAATACCCCGAGGGCACGCGCCTGCAGCTTCTTGCCCCCATAGTGCGCCGCCGAAAGGGCGAGCACAAAAAGGAGCTTGAGGCGGCGCAGAAATCGGGCTTTGTCAGAGCGCGTGTAGATGGCAGTATGTATGACCTTTCTGAGGAAATTTCTTTAGACAAAAATAAAAAACATGATATCGAGATAGTAGTAGACCGCCTTGTTATAAAAGAGGGGATAACCTCGCGCCTTGCCGACTCTCTTGAAACCGCCCTAAAGGCGGCGAATGGACTTGTAATAGCCCTAACTGAGCAGGAGGAAACTCTTTTTTCTCAGCATTATAGCTGCCCTGAGCACGATATCAGCATCGAGGAGCTTTCTCCGAGAATGTTCAGCTTTAATAATCCTATGGGCGCTTGCGAAAAATGCACAGGTCTCGGCAATTTCCTTGAGGTCTCGCCCGACCTCATTATCCCCGATAAAACAAAATCCATAAACGAGGGAGCTATAAAGGCAAGCGGCTGGAGCGTATGGGAGCATAGCACCATCGCAGCGATGTATTTTGATGGACTCGCTGAGCATTTCGGCTTTTCTCTCGATACCCCCGTCTGCGAGCTTGACCCCAAAATCCTAAATATTCTCCTCTACGGAACTCAGGAGAAGTTTAAGATGACCCGCAAAAATGAGTACGGCACAGGCACATACCACACCACCTTTGAGGGAATTGTCAATAACCTTTCCCGCCGTTTTAGAGAAACCAGCAGCGAATGGGTGAGAACCGAAATTCAGCGCACTATGACCGAAGTGCCTTGCCCCGATTGCGGCGGCAGAAGGCTCAAGCCTCTTGCCCTCTCGGTTACGGTCGGCTCTATAAATATAATGGAATTTTGTGACCTTTCTATTTCCGAGGCAATAGATTTCATAAATTCGCACACCCTCTCTGAGCGCGAAATGCAGATTGCCGAGCGCATAGTCAAGGAAATTTTAAACAGACTTTCGTTTTTAAATAATGTCGGTCTTGGGTATTTAACCCTTTCCCGCGCCGCCGCCTCGCTTTCGGGCGGCGAAAGCCAGAGAATTCGCCTTGCAACTCAGATAGGCTCGTCGCTTGTCGGGGTGCTGTATATTCTTGATGAGCCGAGTATTGGACTTCACCAGCGAGATAATGTACGGCTTATCGAAACCCTTAAAAACTTAAGGGACATTGGAAACACCGTTATCGTAGTCGAGCATGATGAGGACACCGTGCGCGCGGCAGACTTCGTTGTGGATATCGGTCCCGGAGCGGGTGTTCACGGTGGCGAGGTTATGTATGCGGGCGATGTTGAGGGACTAAAAAAGTGCAAAAACTCCCTGACGGGTGACTTTTTAAGTGGTAGAAAGAAGATTGAAGTTCCTAAAATTCGCCGAAAAACGGGTGACAAATGGCTCACGGTACGCGGTGCGAGCGAAAACAACCTTAAGGATATAACGGTAAAATTCCCCATTGGAGCAGTCACCTGCGTAACGGGTGTTTCAGGCTCTGGCAAGAGCACCCTTGTCAATGAAATTCTCTATAAAAGGCTGGCGGCTGAGCTAAACCGCGCCCACACAGTGGCGGGTAAGCATAAATCGATTGAGGGAATAGAGAATTTAGACAAGGTTATAGCCATAAACCAAGCTCCCATAGGCAGAACTCCGCGCTCCAACCCCGCAACCTATACAGGGGTGTTTGATGATATCCGCGCCCTTTTTGCATCAACCCCCGATGCAAAGCGCCGCGGCTACAGCGCGGGCAGATTTTCCTTTAATGTAAAGGGCGGCAGATGCGAGTCTTGTAGCGGTGACGGTATTATAAAGATAGAAATGCATTTTCTCCCCGATGTCTTTGTCCCCTGCGAGGTTTGCAAGGGAAAAAGATACAACCGCGAAACCTTAGAGGTTAAATATAAGGATAAGAGCATCGCCGATGTCCTCGCGATGACGGTTGAGGAGGCAGTAAACTTTTTCTCCGCTATCCCCAAGATAAAAAATAAGCTGCAAACCCTCTATGATGTCGGACTTTCGTATGTAACGCTCGGTCAGAGCGCCACAACCCTTTCGGGCGGCGAGGCGCAGAGGGTAAAGATTGCAAGCGAGCTTTTAAAGAAATCGACGGGTAAGACTGTCTATATCCTCGACGAGCCTACAACGGGGCTTCACCCCTCTGATGTCAAGGTGCTTATAGAGGTAATACAGCGCCTTGCGGAGGGCGGTAATACAGTTATAGTTATCGAGCATAACCTCGATGTTATCAAAACTGCCGATTATATTATCGATTTAGGTCCCGAAGGCGGCAACGGCGGCGGAGAAATTGTCGCGGTGGGAACACCCGAAGAGGTCGCGCGCGTGCCGCAGTCCTTTACGGGTATGTTCTTAAAACCTCTTTTGGAAGAATAACAAAAAGCCGCCTCGAAAACCTCCGAGGCGGCTTTGGCATGTTACTCACATAGTTAGAAATCCTCATATAATGCTCTTGACGATTAATCTGTTGTGTGATAAAATTTTGTTTATAAAACAAAAGGAGAGAAAAAGATGGCAAACAGTATAAATTATACATATGAAAGCTTAAAGAGATTTTGCACAGATGCATTTCTCAAATTCGGTTTCAATAAGGAAGAAAGTGACATTATTGTTGATGTTCTTCTTACAAGTGACCTTTATGGAATAGAATCTCACGGTATGCAAAGACTTGTGCGTTATCATAAGGGCATAGAAAAGGGCCTCATTAAGCCTCAGGCAAAGCCTGAAGTTGTTTTTGAAACCCCTGTTTCTGCGGTTATTGAGGGTAATGACGGTATGGGTCAGCTTCTTGGTCACAAGGCAATGACCATCGCTATAGAAAAGGCTAAAAAGACAGGTATGGCAATAGTAACAGTGCGAAATTCCAATCACTATGGTATTGCAGGTTACTATGCAAAAATGGCTTGCAAAGAGGGGCTTATCGGTATGTCTATGACCAATTCCGAGGCCATTATGGTTCCTACCTTCGGCAGACTTGCAATGCTTGGTAGCAATCCTATTGCAATAGCAATGCCGGCAGAACCTTATGATTTCTTCTTTGATGCATCCACCACGGTTGTTACAAGAGGAAAACTTGAGATTTATAATAAGCTCAGCAAACCTCTGCCTGAGGGTTGGGCGCTTGATGCAAACGGTCATGGCAGCACCGATGCGGCAGATGTTCTAAAAAACATTGTTGCAAAAGCAGGCGGCGGAATAATGCCTCTTGGCGGCGAAACCGAACAGAGCGGCAGCCATAAGGGTTACGGTTACGGTATGCTTTGCGAGATTTTCACATCCATTCTTTCAATGGGACTCACCTCTAACCACACCCACATCGGCGGAAAGGGCGGCACCTGTCACGGATTTATCGCTATAAACCCTGCAGTGTTCGGTAATGCCGATGCTATAAAGGAACACCTTTCCACACTCCTTCGTGAGCTCAGGGAATCCCCCAAAGCTGAGGGTGCACAGCGTATCTACACCCACGGTGAAAAGGAAGTATTTGCATATAAGGACAGACTCCAGAACGGTATTGATGTTAATATTAATACAGTTGCAGAAATGGTTGACCTTTGTAAATATCTTAATATGGATGTTAAGGAGTATCTTGGCGAGGAAGCCGAAAAACTCACCCTTAATAAAAGTTCATACGATATGTAATTTCACATAATAACTAAAAAGCTAAAGCCGCCTCGGAACCCCCGAGGCGGCTTTAGCTTGTTATCTATCACTTTTGTCAATCAGAGAACCGTCCCCCGATTGCTGTCTTGGCTATTTTTCTCGCAATTATCCTGCAATCATCCAAAGTTTTTTCGAAAGTTGTAATGCCAAATTCATGTCCAAACAAATCATAAATGTAATTAGCGAGATCTTCAACATTCACAATAGTTCGAACCTTTTGTGATATCGAAAAACTGATGTCATTATATTCATCGTCAGGACAATGCATAGCCAATAAATTAATGGGATCCCATTCGTCAATTATTTCTTTTACTTTATAAAACACCTTTAATCACCTCAACCAAATAATTGTTTAACATATCCTTTGATTGTTTTGTCAAAAAACTTATTTGCAATCAGGGGACGGTTCTCTGATTTTTCATCCCCTTTTGAATTTCTTGCTGTGTGCCTTGCCGCTCTTTGGCGCGTTATGAGCCGCGTGTCTCCCCTTTGGAGAGCGGGGAGCTTTGGGAGCGGGTTTGTTTTGCGGCGGTCGGTCGTCTTTGACGAGGCAGTTTTTGCCGCTGCCGATAAGGTCATATCTGCCCGCCTTTTTGAGCGCCGAGAGAACGAGTGCGCGGTTTTCGGGGCGAAAATACTGCAGCAGCGCACGCTGCTGCGCCTTTTCCTCTGGCGTGCGCGGGACATAGACGCTCTGCATTGTATAGGGGTCAAGCCCCGTGTAGAACATACAGGTCGAAACGGTTCCGGGGGTGGGGTAAAAATCCTGCACCTGCTCGGGATGAAGTCCCTCCCGCTTTAAAAAGCGGGCAAGCTCTATGGCATCATTTACGGTGCTGCCTGGGTGCGATGACATAAGATAGGGCACCAAAAACTGCTTTTTGCCCTTTATTTCGGTGAGCTCGTAAAAGCGCTTTTTAAATTTGTTGTAAACCTCAATGGGCGGCTTGCCCATACACCGTAAAACATTCTGAGAGCAGTGCTCGGGCGCAACCTTTAGCTGCCCGCTGATGTGATGCTCAACAAGCTCGCTGAAAAACTCCTCATTCTTGTCGGCAATAAGATAGTCAAACCGAATTCCCGAGCGGATAAATACCTTTTTAACCCTCGGAAGAGCGCGAAGTGAGCGCAGTAGCGCAAGATAATCTGAGTGCTCTACCTGCACCGCGGGGCAAAGGGCGGGCGCAAGACATTTTTTGCCCATGCACAGACCTCGTTTTAACTGCGCCTCGCAGGATGGGGCGCGGAAATTTGCGGTAGGCCCGCCGACATCGTGAATGTACCCTTTAAAATCGGGCATATTTGTGATAGCCTTTGCCTCGTCTATTACAGACTGGTGACTGCGGCAGGTAACCTGCCTGCCCTGATGATAGGCAAGGGCGCAGAAATTGCAAGCGCCAAAGCAGCCGCGGTTGTGAATTATCGAAAACTTAACTTCTTCAATGCCCGGCACACCGCCCAGAGCCTCATATGAGGGGTGGTAGTCGCGCATAAAGGGAAGGCCGTAAACCTCGTCCATCTCTTTTGTGGTGAGAGGGGGCATAGGCGGATTTTGAATGACTATTTTATCGCCATGGCGCTGAATAACCGTCTTGCCTCGAACGGCATCGTGCTCGTCCTGCTGTATTCTCGTTGCCTTGGCATATGCCCTAAAGCCGCGCTCGCTCTTTTCGCTCACTGCCTCAAATGAGGGACATTCCCTGACGGGCGCGGGGGTGTAGTCGCGGGTTAAAACACTGTAGCAGGTGCCGCGGATATTGGTAAGAGAGGAAATCGGCTCGCCGCCACTAAGGCGGCTTGCTATCTCTACAATGTGTTTTTCTCCCATTCCGTACATAAGTAAATCTGCGCCTGAGTCGAGAAGAATAGAGGGGCGAACGCAGTCGTCCCAATAATCATAGTGAGCAAAACGGCGCAGAGAGGCTTCAATTCCGCCGATTGCAATGGGGGTATCCCCGAAAAGGCGGCGCAGAGCCTTGCAGTAGACTATAACGGCTCGGTCAGGCCGCGCGCCCGCCTTGCCGCCTGCGGTGTAAGCATCGTCACTGCGGCGCTTTTTGGCGGCGGTGTAATGCACCACCATAGAGTCAATGTTGCCGCTGTTTACTAAAAAAGCAAGTCTCGGAGTGCCGAAAACAAGATAATCCTTGTCGCTTCTCGGTTGCGAAATAATGCAGACCCGATAGCCTGCCTTTTCCAAAACGCGCGAGATAATAGCCGTGCCGAAAGAGGGGTGGTCCACATATGCGTCACCCGTGACAATTATAAAATCAGGCTTGTCCCACCCGCGTGAGAGCATCTCCGCTTTTGTGATTGGAAGAAAAGGCATAATCCGCGCTCCTTTTTAGTTTCTTAACTTACTATATCACATTTCCCTTGGAAATACAATAAAAAATCGCTTGTCAGCTCTGCTCCTGACAAGGATATAATTAAAATGTTTTTCTTTTTTGCATAGAGTAAAGAGCCCCTATAGTGCAGGGGGTAAAGCCGTGTAAAAATGAGCAAAATTTGCATAATTTGGAGTTGAAAAAACAATAATTTATTAGTATAATGATATCACAATCTTTTTTTGAAAGGAAAAACAGCATGTTTATTTCAAATGACATTAAATATATCGGGGTTAACGACCATAAAATAGACCTGTTTGAGGGGCAGTACACGGTCCCCAACGGAATGGCTTACAATTCCTATGCCATAATTGATGAGAAAATCGCAATTATGGATAGCGTCGATGCTAAGTTTGCTGATGAGTGGCTTGCAAATATCAAAAATACCCTTAAAGACAGAGAGCCTGATTACCTTGTTGTTCAGCATATGGAGCCCGACCACTCGGCAAACATCGTGCACTTTACAGAGTGCTACCCCGAGGCAAAAATTGTTTCCTCCAAGAGCGCTTTTGTAATGATGAAGAACTTTTTCGGCACAGATTTCGCTGATAAGCAGATAGTAGTCGGCGAGGGGGACACCCTTTCTTTGGGAAAACACACCCTTACCTTTATTACCGCCCCTATGGTGCACTGGCCTGAGGTTATCGTTACCTATGACAGCGCCGACAAGGTGCTGTTTTCGGCGGACGGATTTGGAAAATTCGGCGCTCTCGATGTAGAGGAGGACTGGGCTTGCGAGGCAAGGAGATATTATATCGGCATCGTGGGAAAATACGGCGCGCAGGTTTCAGCGCTGCTAAAAAAAGCCGCTGCACTTGATATTAAAACTATCTGCCCGCTGCACGGCCCTGTGCTTTCTGAAAACTTGGAGTATTACTTAAATCTTTATAATATCTGGTCAAGCTACGGTGTAGAGAGCGAGGGAGTAGTAATTGCATACACCTCGGTTTACGGTAACACTAAAAAGGCGGTAGAGCAGCTTGCAAAGAATTTAGAGGAGAAAGGCTGCCCAAAGGTAGTAGTTAATGACCTTGCAAGATGCGATATGGCAGAGGCTATAGAGGATGCTTTCAGATATGGAAAGCTTGTTCTTGCAACCACCACCTATAACGGCGAAATTTTCCCCTTTATGCATCAGTTTATTGTAGGACTTACCGAGCGTGGATATAAGAACAGAACGGTTGCCTTTATTGAAAACGGAAGCTGGGCACCCACCGCCGCAAAGGTTATGCGTACTATGCTTGAAAAGAGCAAAAATATCACCTTTGCAGAAAATACGGTGAAGATAATATCCGCGCTTAGCGAGCAAAGCTCTCAGCAGCTTGAGGCGCTTGCGAATGAGCTTTGCAAAGAATAGAATGAACACAAGAATACTGACATAAAGATATAAAACGGAGGTGAAAACAGTATGAAAAAGTATGTTTGCGATATGTGCGGCTGGGTTTACGATGAGGCTGTCGGTTGCGAGGAAAGCGGAATCGCTGCAGGAACAAAATTTGAGGACCTTCCCGAGGATTTTGTCTGCCCCCTTTGCGGCGTAGGAAAAGAAAACTTCAGTGAGGAAGAATAGCAAAGCAAATAAGAAACTCCCTCAAGGCGCACTCCGTAAGCAGGTGCTCCTCGAGGGAGTTTTTTAGTTAATAGCAAATATCGGTGTCTGCATTTTGACCGATATACCTCCAGACCAAGCAGGCTTGTATAGCGGTAGAAAAACCAAATCCGCAGTATGCTGCGCTTTTGCAGGAGCAGCTTGGCGGCTAATTGTGTTATTTTCCTTTAGAAAACAGGACTTTAATGCAAGAGAGAAAGTCTTTTTGCTTTTCTGATGCCTCTTTTTCCACCTGAATTTCGGCGGGCGGTCGCATTTCTGCTATCAGCTCCTCAAGCTCGGTAAAAAAGCGGCAGAGGTGATACCCGTCACAAACGGCGTGGTGTACGCTAATAGTTACAGGCATCAGGGTTTTATCGCCTTGCTTCTGGTATTTACCCCATGTTATAATAGGCGCCAAAAATTTGCCTGAGCCAAAGGTGTGAATGTCAAAATGGGTGTATCTTATCCAAGGCAGGCAGGATACATCAAAGAAATTCTCGGGCATACCTTCTACAAAAGCACGCTCCCCTTTATATTTCTCGATATCCTCTAAAGCCCGCGCGTGAAAGTCCGCAAGGTCATCGCTATACTCGGTTACAAATTTTACAAAATTTTCGTCCTCTTTATGAAAATCGGTGTAAGAGGGGGAAAGAAAATCCCATTTAATAAGATTTCCCTCGCTGTCGAGGCGGTATTTAAATTCATCGTGGGCGTTGATAATTTTAGACACAGCCCAAATCATTGCAGGATAAAATTTCAAACCATTTTGCTTTGTGTATTCAAGTAGCGGCGCAACATCAATATCGCAGGTAAGGCTCATAACAACACGGTTGTTGTTAATGTAATGCGAAAACAGCTCGCCGCGCTCCCACCCGCTTATATCAATTTTTGTGTAGCTCATACACTCTTTCTCCCACAATTCAAACTTTTATTCTGAAAAGGTGAAGTATTTTCCGATAAGAACATAGCACAGAATTTCTGCTACGGCGGTACAGCCGCTTGAAGCTGCGCCGATTATGTTTGCCGACATAAGAGCGGATGCGGCGGAAATTGCGCCAAATATACCGAAAACAAGCAGCCAGTTTTTTGCTGCTGCAGCCTTTTCGATATTAAGGGTGCACTGCTCTAAGCTCTTATATACAGACTTGGTAAAGCGGTGGATTTTACCTAAAGCAAATATGTTAAAAAGCACGCCTGCTACCGCAACAAGAGCAAGAATAACAAAAACAATCCATCCCGAAAAGGATAAAATCATATTTATAATGGTCTGAGTAGCGGTGTCAAACGAGCCGAGCTCATTCATTAGTGCGCCGTAAACCTCTGCATTTCCTGCAAGAACACCGAAAAGCAAGGCAACTAATAGCCCGCAAACAAAAACAATGCCGCAAGCAACATAGGTTATCACATAATTTGCATAAACCGTTCCGCTCAGACCGCGGATATGTTTGGGGTCGGCTATGTTCTTGTTTGCCTGCGCATATGTAAGCCACAAAAATACAGTGAACAGAATGTTGAGAACGGGAATTCCTCCGCCCGCAAACGACAGTACGGTGGTGATGCTCATAAGAATACAGATAACAAGGAAAAACTTATCCTTTAAGGCGGCAAGAATAACATTTTCCGCAGGATTTACGATTTGCGCCTCCTGCACAGCTACCGAAGAGCAGTTTGGGCACACGGCAAAATTTTCCTGACTTTCAAAACCGCAATTTACACATTTCATTCTTTATCCCTCCTAAAAATCTGCCAGTTTTTGGCTTTAATAAAAGTATATCATTTTTTACACAGAAATACAACAATTTTATTTATCAAAGGGCTATCGGGTCAAAAAAAGGACAGACTTGCGTCTTGCCGGACATACTGCATTTTTTCCGCAAGCGCCTTTTGCATAAGGCACAGCACGCAGGCGAGAGGAAATTTCAATATCCATAGGTTTCCCGTTGCTTTTATATTTTTTATATTACAATCCTTTTAATATGCGAAAAAACAAAACACATTAAAAAGATTGCTTTTTTAATACATGTGTTATACAATTACATTATATCGTTACTATATCTTTTACACATTATGCCGTAAAGGAAAACACAAGCATAAATATTTTCAAAGAGCGCATAACAAATAAGCCGCAAGAGAACTTGCTGATAAAATTCACAATATCCCCCGATGGTATATAAGGAGAAGCAAATGAGAGAAATAAAAGCAGATCTTATTACAGAGACAGTTAAAAGGCTTTGTATCGATGCAAACTGCCATTTGACAGAAGATTTAAAGGAGTGTATCTGCGCCTGCTCTAAAAGCGAGTCTTGGCCGCAGGCTAAGGAAATTTTAGAGCGCATTATTGAAAACTACGAGATTGCCGACCGGAAAAATCAGCCGATTTGTCAGGACACAGGCGTTGCCTGCGTTTTCCTTAAAATCGGTCAGGATGTCCACATAAGCGGCGACCTTACCGAGGCTGTTGACGAGGGAGTTCGTCAGGGATACAGCGAGGGATATCTCAGAAAGAGCGTTGTGCGCGACCCTTTGGACCGCGTCAACACAGGTGACAACACCCCCGCTATGCTCTACACCGAGATTGTTTCGGGCGATAAAATCGAGATAACGGTTGCTCCCAAAGGCTTTGGCAGCGAAAATATGAGCAAGATTGCAATGCTGCGCCCCTCTGACGGAATTGAGGGCGTCAAGGAGTTTGTTATAAAAACCGTTGAGGAAGCGGGCCCTAATCCCTGCCCCCCTATTGTTGTGGGAGTGGGCATCGGCGGCACCTTTGACAAGGCGGCATATCTTGCCAAAAAAGCTCTGCTGCGCCCCGTTGACAAGGCAAATGACGACCCTTTTTATGCAAAGCTTGAAGAGGAACTGCTCGAGGGTATAAACGCACTCGGTATAGGTCCTCAGGGCTTTGGCGGAAAGACAACCGCATTGGCTGTAAACATTGAAAAGTTCCCCACACACATTGCAGGCCTTCCCGTTGCGGTTAACATCAACTGCCACGTTACAAGACACAAAACGGAGGTGCTCTAAATGGCTATTTCGCTTAGAACGCCGCTTTCACATAAGGCGGCAAGAGAGCTTCGCGCAGGCGATAGCGTTCTGCTTTCGGGAGTTATCTACGCCGCCCGCGATGCCGCTCACAAGCGCCTTTGCGAGCTTGTGGCAGAGAGCAAAGAGCTTCCCTTGGATGTTAAGGATGCAATAATTTATTTTGTCGGACCTACCCCTGCAAAGCCGGGGCAGGCAATCGGTTCGGCAGGTCCCACTACATCCTACAGAATGGACGCCTACAGCCCCACCCTTATAAAAGAGGGACTTACAGGAATGATTGGCAAGGGCACACGAGGACCGGAGGTTATTGGGGCGATGCGCGAGCTCGGCGCGGTTTATTTCGGCGCTATCGGCGGCTGCGGCGCGCTTTTATCTAAGTGCATTAAAAAGGCTGAGGTTATCGCCTATGATGATTTGGGCGCCGAGGCTATCCGCAGACTTGAGGTTGAGGATTTCCCCGTTATTGTTGTTATTGATAGTTTGGGCAACAACCTTTATGAAAGCGGCAGAAAAGCCTACCTTGCAGAGAATAAGTAAAGTAAAAAGAGAGCCGATGGCTCTCTTTTTTAATGAATAGTTAATAGGTGATAAGTAAAAATTCCAAGAACATAAAGTCCTTGGAATTTTGGTCGAGGTGACAGGTCTCGAACCTGCGGCCTGATGGTCCCAAACCACCCGCGCTACCAACTGCGCCACACCTCGATTTTGAGTATTGAGGGAAATATCGGCGGTAAAAACCGCTTAATCATTATAATACAGGCAAGGGAGAATGTCAAGCCGTAACAAGCATTAAAAAGTTAAAAGTGCCTCCCCTTTGGGGGAGGCACTTTTGTGTTTTTTGAAAAAAGAATATTGCTTAGTACATTCCCATACCGGGGTTAGCTGCGGGAGCGGGCATGGGGTTTTCCTCTTTCTTGTCAGCAACGAGGGACTCGGTGGTGAGAACCATAGAAGCGACAGAAGCAGCATTCTGAAGAGCGCTTCTTGTAACCTTGGTAGGATCGACGATTCCGCTTGCAATCATATCGCAGTAGGTCTCAGTTGCGGCGTCAAAGCCGTAACCGACCTTTCTTGAGCGGCGGATTTTGTCGATGATAACAGAGCCTTCAAGACCTGCGTTAGCGGCAATCTGGCGGATGGGCTCTTCAAGTGCGCGAAGTACAATCTTGACGCCTGTTTTGATATCGCCGTCCTTGGAAGCGACGAGCTTTTCAACGGCGGGGATAGCATTGAGCAGTGCGGTTCCGCCGCCTGCAACGATGCCCTCTTCAACAGCGGCGCGGGTTGCAGACAGAGCGTCCTCAATGCGCAGCTTTTTCTCTTTCATCTCAATCTCGGTTGCAGCACCGACCTTGATAACAGCAACACCGCCCGCAAGCTTTGCAAGGCGCTCTTGAAGCTTCTCGCGGTCATAATCCGAGGTGGTTGCGGCAATCTGATTTTTTATCTGACCCACGCGGCCGCGAATTGCCTCGCTGTCGCCTGCACCGTCAACAATAATGGTGTTTTCCTTCTGAACTTTAACCTGACGGGCGCGGCCGAGCATAGAAACATCAGCATCCTTAAGTTCAAAGCCGAGCTCGCTGCTTATAACCTGACCGCCGGTGAGAATGGCGATGTCCTGAAGCATCTCTTTACGTCTGTCACCAAAGCCTGGAGCCTTAACTGCAACGCAGGTAAATGTTCCGCGCAGACGGTTAACGATAAGGGTGGAGAGAGCCTCGCCCTCAACATCCTCAGCGATGATAACAAGCTTTTTGCCTGCATTAACAATCTGCTCAAGCAGGGGGAGAATATCCTGAATAACAGAAATTTTCTTGTCGGTGATAAGAATGTAAGCGTCATCAATAACAGCTTCCATCTTGTCGGTGTCGGTTACCATATAGGGAGTGATGTAACCGCGGTCAAACTGCATACCCTCAACGATTTCGCTGTAGGTGGTAGCGGTTTTAGACTCTTCAACGGTGATAACGCCGTCAGCCGAAACCTTATCCATAGCCTCTGCAATCAGAGCGCCGATGGCCTCGTCAGCAGCAGAAATTGTTCCGACTCTTGCGATGTCCTCAGAGCCTGAAACCTTTCTGGAATTCTCAACGATAGCATTGACAGCGGTCTCGACAGCGAGCTGCATACCCTTTTTGATGTCCATGGGGTTAGCGCCTGCCTCAACATTCTTCATTCCCTCGCGCACGAGAGCCTGAGCGAGCAGGGTTGCGGTGGTAGTACCGTCGCCTGCGGCATCGTTGGTCTTGGTGGCAACCTCTTTAATGAGCTGAGCGCCCATATTTTCAAATGCGTTTTCAAGCTCGATGTCCTTTGCGATGGTAACACCGTCATTGGTGATAAGGGGAGCGCCGAATTTTCTCTCTAAAACATCATTTCTTCCCTTGGGTCCAAGGGTGATTTTAACGGTATCGGCAAGCTGGTCAATACCCGATTGCAGAGCCTTTCTGGCGTCTACTCCGTAAATAAGTTCTTTAGCCATAATTTATTCCTCCAAAAAGATTATTCAACAATAGCAAGGATATCATCCTGACGGACGATTTTATACTCAACGCCGTCTACCTTGACATCGGTACCCGAATATTTTCCTGTGAGCACCTTGTCGCCGACCTTGAGGGTCATTTTAACTTCTTTTCCGTCTACGATGCCGCCGGGACCTACAGCAACAACCTCTGCAATCTGGGGCTTCTCCTGAGAAGCAGCGGTTAAGATAATGCCGCTCTTGGTGGTCTCCTCAGCTTCTACGGTCTTGATGACAACTCTGTCCGAAAGTGGTTTAATAGTCATCTTTATTTCCTCCTTTAATAAATTACAAATCGGTTAGCACTCGCCATTTCAGAGTGCTAAAACTATTGTAATACAAATACAGAAAAAATCAAGGGGTTTCGGTAATATTTTTAAAAAAAGTTAACAAATTATACCAATAAAAAAGCGTGCTGTTTCGACACAGCTTTGCCTAATTGACAAGCGGGCATTATAAGAGTAAAATAAAAAAAGAAAGGGGGCGCTATTGTGCAGGTGATAAGCTTTATAAAACGGCATATATTATCTATTTTATTTGCGGCTGCTGCAATTTATATTATGTACCTGATTTTTTCTTTCTCGGCTCAGAATGGTACAGTGTCATCTTCGGCATCAAAGGGCATCTCCCATGCCATCTCTGAAATAATAGTCAAGGGTTTTTCCTCCCTTTCAGAGGCTGAAAAAGAGGCGCGTGTAGAGTCACTTGTTCCGATAGTGCGTAAAACCGCGCATTTTCTTATCTACTGCGCTCTTGCATTTTTCGCTCTGCTCTCGCCGCTTACCTTTTTTAGAGAAAACAAAAGCCGCGTGCCACGGCTCAAGATTCTAATTTCGGTCGCGCTGTTTTGCCTGTGCTACGCTGCCTCGGACGAGCTGCACCAGATGTTTGTAGACGGGCGCGACGGCAATGTTTTGGATGTGCTACTTGATTTTTGCGGCGCTCTTTGCGGACTGGCGGTATCTTACATTTCTTATCTTGTTTTCTGCAAAATTGAAGATAAATCGACAGTAAAGTGCCAAAAATACCAAAAGTAAAATCGCCTTTACACACAAAAAACCGCTTAAACTCGCGGTTTTTGTGGAAAAGTGTGTTGAAAATGTGAAAAACCCTATGGTAAAAAATACAAAAAGTAGAAATATTATTTGAACTGTAAAAACAGTCCCCTGTCATATGATATGTGCCCCCAAGGTTAGGCATTTTGAAGGTGCATATCAAAATGCGGGGGATTTTTATTTACGAATAAGCCAAAGTATCTGCGGTGAAACTAAAGAAAAAAGCGGAAATTAAAATGGAGAAAAAAGAATTTGCAATAGGTGCCCTTGATGAAAAATTCAAAAAATAACACTGCGAAGCAATATAACTTGCCGTTAGGCAAATAAAACTGCCCAAGCTGTCATTAAGACAACTTGGGCAATGGCTCAGGCTTTTAAAACCTCTTCATATATTGCTCTTATTTCCTTTTCAACCACCGATACATCGTATTGCTTTATCTTTTCAAGGTTTTCCTTGGAAATTTTAAGGCGAAGCTCGGGGCTGTTTGCAAGATTTTCAATGGCCTTAGAAAAGGCGCTGTCATCTGCCGCGGGGCAGAGATAACCGTTTTTGCCGTTTTCAATAAGGTCAACATTTCCGCGTATCTCAGATGCAACGCAGGGAAGACCGCTTGCCATGGCCTCCATCATACTTCTGGAAAGGCCTTCTCTAAAGGAAGGCATAACAAAAACATCGGCGGCGGCGTATAATTGTTTTATATCGCTTCTATAACCGAGGAATATAACTTGGTCGCTAATTCCAAGCTGCTTAGAAAGAGCCTCAAGAGCCTCTTTTTCAGGACCTATTCCGCATAGAAAGTATTTGATTTTAGGATTGTTTAATGAGGCGATAGCACGAATTATAGCGGCATTGTTTTTATTTTTGTTAAGGTCACCTGCCGAGATGAGAGCCACATCGGTATCATTAAGCTTCAGCTCCGCGCGCTTTTCTTCTCTTTTTTGGGAAAGCCCCTCAAAATCGCTGAGTGTAATGCCGACACCGTGAACAAAATAGACCTTGCCGCCTTCTTTAAGTCGAAACTTTTTAGCCGCCTCGAAATCCTCACTGTTTATAGTGATGATAGCATCGGTGAAGCGGGCCATAAGCTTTTCCGCCCATTTCAAAACGGTGTGGTTAAAAAGCGGAGCACCCTTGTAGAAATGAAATCCGTGAACCTGGTATATTATCTTCTTGACCTTGCACTTTTTACCTGCAAGCCTTCCGATAAGACCACCCACAGGTGTGTTGCAGTGAATATAATCAAATCCCTCACTTTTCATAACACCAAGCAGTTGCTTATAGGCTTTAATGTTAGCGGGATGAAAAGGGGTACGCTTGAGGTCGAGATGATGCATTGTAACGGGGTATTTTTTGGGGTCATCATTAAAACCCGAATAATTTGCCGCCATATGAAATTCATAGTTCAGCTTTTGAGCGGTCTTAATAGAAGGAATAATAAAGTTTGTAAAAGCATTGGAGATATTACTTATAAAAAGAAGTTTCTTCACTGTTATTCATTACCTCCCTGCTCTGAGACAATCGCAGTTATAGTGGAATTGGCTGTATCAATATGAGCGCCCTCGGGGTTTGTATAAACATTTTCTCTTTTTAAGACCGTTTCAACGGTTTTAAAAAGAATTTTAATATCAAGCCAGATGGTGACATTCTGGGCATACCAAGCATCCTTAAGCCGCTTTTCGCGAACAGTAAGTCCGTTGCGGAAATATGCCTGTGTATATCCAGTTATTCCGGGGCGGACATTCATTTTAGGAATTTCGTCGGGAAGATATGTATCAAGCGCTGTGGCTCCGCTGGCGCGAGGACCGATAAGGCTCATATCACCGACCAGTACATTTAAGAGCTGAGGCAGCTCGTCTATGCTGCTTTCTCTTAGAAACCTTCCGATTTTGGTAACGCGTGGGTCGTCCTTTGCGTTGTATGTAGAGCCGTCGGCGTTTAAAATGTTTGGTGCGTTTACCTTCATAGAACGGAACTTATACATAGAAAAAATTCGGCTGTTCTTTCCAATGCGCTGCGCCTTATAGAAAACAGGACCGCCGTCATCTATCTTTATAAGCAGAGCAACAACCAAGTATAAAAGCAGAAAAAACGGAAGCAAAACAAGACAAACGACTATGTCAAACGCTCTCTTTGTAAATTTAAAAAACACAAAAATACCACCCTACAATTATTTTCGAGTTATGCCGAGATTTACCGCTGAAAGTGCCTTTTCTGCCTTTTCTTTAGCGGCGGCAACCGTTTGCGCGGTTGCAACTATGTAGCCGCAGCCATCAAGGTTTGTGCGATATGGGGTTATAGTATCACCGACATTTAGGTGGTGATATATTTTAACATCATATTCCTTTTCAATATCTTCAAAGCTTGGAAGAGCAGCCACCTCCCCGGGGGAAAGGGCTAAAAGCCTTGTTGCAACGGGCAGCGCATCTTTTGCACTCAAATCAGCACTATCACCTACCGCAGCACGGATAAGATTTCCAAGGTAATCAATTCCAGTGCCAAGAGGGATAATGTGTGAGCCAATGAGATTTCCGCCCATTCGAGCGCCGATGTCAACAATGCTAACCTTGCCATCTTCAGTTGCAATTATATCCATATTAACTGCGCCGAAATTTATCCCAAGCGCCTTTATGGCGCTTTTAACGCAGGATTTGATTTTCTCTTCAGTCTCTTTAGGCAGAGAAGAGGGAACTGCGTGCCCAAGCTCTGCATAATAGGGTGGCTGAGTCATATCCTTTTGCATAACTGCAAGAACAGTAGGCATACCATCAATAACTATACTTTCCGCGCCGTATTCTTTTCCAAATATAAAGGATTCAATTTCGGCTCTGCCTGTTATAGAGGCGGCGATTGCGTTTTTTGCGGCAGAGAAAAGCTCCTCGGCAGTGTCAACCCTTGCGGCGCCGCGGCTTCCCGAACCGTCGCAGGGCTTTACCATAACGGGATAGACAAGCTTTTGCTTTAGCTTTTTTAAATCTGTGCTGCTGTCAACCTCAAAAGCCTGCTCACTATCGTTTATGCGGTTTTGAAATAGGCATTTTCTTACTCTATATTTGTTTTTAATCAGAGCCGCCGTTTCGGTAGATATTCCCCTAAGACCGAGATTTTCTGCAACAAAGGCGGCAGAAATAACGCCGTAATCGGTAGCGGCGGTCATAACGCCGTCTATACCTTTTTCTTTTGCGTAGCAAAGGCAGGCCTCTTTATCAACTATGTTAATATGAGCAAACTCGTCGGCAAATTCCTTTCCGACAGCATAGGGGTTTCCGTCTATCGCAAGGACATAGTAGCCCATTTCTTTTGCCTTTTTTATAACAAATGTCTGGAGAAAGCCTGCGCCGATAATTAGTAGCTTTTTCATAAAGTTACGATCCTCATAAAATAGTTATTTTAAATTTTTCTCCATCAAAAGCACCCTGAAATGACGGGTGGGCGCCTCGCCGTATATTTCGTAGCCGTTTTTCAAGTAAAAATTAATTGCGCTCTTGCTTTGGGTGCAAACATCAAAATGGAGATTATAAATGCTCTGCTCTATGCAGCGTTTTTCTGCAAACTCAAGACACTCAGAGCCAATGCCCTGTCCCGAACACTCTGGGCTGACAGCAAGCTTTGAGAGCATTATGCCCTTTTTGTTTTTGGACAGCATAAAGGTTGCGACGGGGGTGTTGCCTTTAAATGCAAGATATACCTCGCGCACTATGCAATCCTTTTTGATGTTTTCAATGGGGTATGGGTCTTTCCAATGGAGAAGCCCCTGATTTTCATACATATCCTGCCCGCAAGACTTTATAATTTCATAAACAGTGTTGATTTGATCGTCGTTTTGACTGAGTTTTACAAATAAAAGGTCTTTATTGTCCATTTCAAGCCTTTCTGTAAAAAGATAAATTTATATATTTATGATACAATATTCGAGCAAAAATTGCAACACCTTTGAATTTGTTGTTTAGGCTGTATTACTCCAAAGATGACCCCGAGCATATTGAAGATTACATTTATCATTTTAATAATTATTGCTTTTTCGTTAAATGCGGATGGAGAAAGCCCTGTTCGGCTCTAACCGAACAGGGCTTTTAATAAAAGCTTTTTATTCTGTCTACTTTTGATTGACAGTTTCAAAATGAGGGGGATTTTAAAAGTATGAGTTTACAGAAAATGGGATTAGTGAATAGCAGTTCCCTCGGGGACGCTGTCATCAACAAAGATTATCTTGCAGCCGCAGCTGTCGTGTGTAGCAGCAATGAGCATTCCATTGCTGACCACGCCTGCAAGCTTTGCGGGCTTTAGATTTGCGATAACAATTATCTTTCTGCCCTCGAGCTGCTCGGGGGTGTACTCATTTTTAATGCTTGACATAATAACACGCTCAGAAAGTCCGTCAAAAAGGGTGAGCTTTAAGCAGCTGTGGGACTTCTTGACTTCCTCTGCCTTTAAAACCTTGCAGACACGCATATCAATCTTGTCAAAGTCATCAATGGTAATCTGCTCTTTTATAGGCTCGACATCATTTTCGGCGTCTGCCTGCTCGAGGGTTTCCTCGGCGGCAGCGGCGCGGGCGGCTTTCTCGGACTCGGTTTCGGGGCTGCTGAAATCTAAGAGGGGTAGATAGCGCTCAGATTCGATTGCAAAGAGGAAGAGATAGAGGCGGGGACCCTTTTCCTTTCCTATAAGAAGCTCGTAGACATTCTTAAAGAACTTACCCTGAGCTCCCTTTCTCTCCTTGTCATCGGCAAACTCAAAAACCTTGCCGGGGATAGCGTAAAGCTCGGTGTTAAGGTCGTCAAGGGTGTAATTGCCCGCTTTAAGATATGAGTAGAGAAGCTCGATTTCCTTTTTCTCCTCAGAAGAGAGGCTTTCGAATTTCTCAAAATTGCGGTAGGGCAGCAGGTGGTTTAAGCTCTCGGGGCTGCACTGCTCTGCCCAGTATTTAGCGAGAGCAAGGCGCTCTGAGAACTCTGCCTCTTTGTAGGGAGTGCCGATTTTCTCAAAAACGGTCTCTAACATTTTGGGGTTAAAGTCAACAACAGAGCCGAGGCTGACGAGCTGAGCCATAGGAACGGTGATAACCTCGTGTCCCTCAACAATAGCATTGGCAATAATTTCCTTTGCTCTGTCATCGGCAGTTTCAGACTTTACGGCATTATACATCTTGTCAAACTCGAAATACTGACGCAGAATTTCATCATCAAAGCAGAAATCAAATGCGTGCAGAGGCTCAGTTTTGGAATATAGCCACAAAATTACCTCAGGCTGATAGAGCTTAAGCAGGGTCTTGGGGGTAAGGTTAAGTCCGCTTGAGCCTGACATTTTACCCGTAGTTCCCTTGATGCCAATAAACTCGTAGCCCTGAAAATAGGGGGCGGGGAAGTTAAATATTTTTTCGGAAATAACGCGGCTTGTCTGATAGCTGCCGGTGGGACTTGCGTGGTCTTTTCCACCCGGCTCAAAGTCAACCTGCTCGAACTTCCAGCGCATAGGCCAGTCAATTTTCCAGGCAAGCTTTGCATCAAACTCGGTTTCAAAATCAAAATCAGCCTCGTGACCGCACTGGCAGGTGTAGTGAGCTTTGGTGCAGTCCTCGGAAAGAGATGTTATCTTGGTGGTGTCCTTGCCGCACTTGCTGCAATAAATGCCGACGGGATAGTAATTTGCCTTTTCCTCAGCGGTGGAATCCTGAGTTCTGAAGCTGTCGAGAATATCAAAAATCTCGTCGCGGTGCTTTAGGGCATAGATAATCTCGTCCTTGTAAGCGCCCGAGCGGTACATCTCTGCCTGACGGCGGAAATCAACCTCGATGCCGAAAGCCGCAAGGCTCGCTTCAAACTCCTTTTCAAAATGCTCTGCATAGGATGAGCAGCAGCCATAGGGGTCAGGGATAGAAGCATAGGGCATACCGATGTATTTTTCAAAGCCTTCGGTTATCTTCTGAACATTGACGGGGACCTTTCTCAGTCTGTCAAACTCGTCCCAAGAGAACAGAAGTCTTGCCTTTTTGCCCTGACGGCGAAGCGCCAGACAGACAAAATAGCTTGTAACAATATCACGGAAGTTTCCAATATGGATAGAGCCTGAGGGGCTAATTCCCGCTGCACAGACATATTCCTCTTTATCGGGGCTGCGGCGAATAATTTCTTTTGCGATCTTTTCAGACCAATGCATGAGACGTCTCTCCTTATATAAATGTTATTTTTTATTGCGTGTTGTAAGAACAGTAATGCCGACGGCATTGAGAAGCACAGACAGCAGTATGCTGCCGCCCATAATAATCGGGCTTGCCATGGCAAAAATGCAGGCAATGCCGCAGATGAGCATTGCAACGCCACAGATGAGGCAAACAGTTCCAAATAATTTCATTTAGGTTTCCTCCAAAGCTGTCTATTTTTTTGCGTTGTCTTTCATACGCTGGACATTACTGAGTGTCTTTTTTCTAAGGCGCAGGCTTTCGGGAGTAACCTCCAAAAGCTCGTCCTCTGATAGGAACTCTATGCACTGCTCAAGGCTCATTTTGCGAGGCGGAATAAGCCGAAGTGCATCGTCTGAGCCCGAGGCGCGGGTGTTTGTGATGTGCTTTTTCTTGCAGACATTAACTGCCATATCGTCACCCTTGGGGTTCTGACCGATAATCATTCCCTCATAGACTTGGGTTCCCGCTCCGATAAAGAGCTGACCGCGCTCCTGCGCATTAAAAAGCCCGTAGGTAACGGCGGTGCCACCCTCGAAAGCAATAAGAGAGCCAAAGCTGCGGCGGGCAATATCACCCTTGAAAGGCTCATAGCCGCTGAACTGGGTGTTCATAATGCCCTCGCCCTTGGTGTCGGTAAGAAATTCGCCCCTGTAGCCAAACAGACCGCGGACAGGGATTAAAAATTCAAGCTTTGTGCGGCTGCCCTGAGCCTTCATGCTCATAAGCACACCCTTGCGGGAGCTTAATTTTTCGATAACACTTCCCGAATATTCCTCAGGAACATCTATAAGCACATTTTCCATAGGCTCGCATTTCTGACCGTCTATTTCCTTGTAGAGCACCTGCGGGGGAGTTACAGCAAATTCATATCCCTCGCGGCGCATAGTTTCTATTAAAATGGAAAGGTGCATTTCGCCTCTGCCCATAACCTTAAAGGCATCGGTTGAGTCGGTGCGCTCAACCCGCAGCGATACATCTTTAAGTATCTCTTTAAACAGTCTGTCACCAATCTGGCGGCTGGTTACAAACTTGCCCTCTCTGCCGGCAAGCGGGCTGTCGTTTACGCAAAAGAGCATCTCAACGGTAGGCTCGCTGATTTTCACAAAGGGAAGGGGAGTTACATCCTCGGGTGAGCAAACGGTATCGCCTATCGAGATGTTTTCAATTCCCGAAAAACAGATTATTTCTCCCATCTCTGCCTCTTTAACGGGTGTTCTGGTTAGTCCCTCAATTACATAGAGGTTGTTCATCTTAGCCTTAAAGCTCTCGTTGGGGCGTGTAGCATTGCAAACAATAACCTCTTGTCCCTCGCGCACGCGACCTCTCTCAATTCGTCCCACGCCTATTCTGCCGACATAGTCATTGTAGTCAATGGCGGAAACGAGAGCCTGAAGCGGAGCGTCTAATTCGCCCTCGGGGCAGTCTATATGCGAAATGATGGTTTCAAAGAGGGGGACTAAGTTGCTGCCTGCATCGTCAGGCGCGAGTGAGGCAGTTCCCGCTCTGCCTGAGCAGAAAAGAACGGGGCTTTCAAGCTGTTCCTCTGTAGCATCGAGGTCGAGTAGTAGCTCTAAAACCTCGTCAACAACCTCTAAGGGGCGGGCATCAGGCTTGTCCACCTTGTTTACAACAACAATAATCTTGTGCTCAAGCTCAAGAGCCTTCTGGAGCACAAATCTCGTCTGCGGCATAGGTCCCTCAAATGCGTCAACAAGCAGAAGAACGCCGTCAACCATTTTAAGAATTCTTTCAACCTCACCGCCGAAATCGGCGTGCCCTGGTGTGTCAACGATGTTGATTTTTGTACCATTGTACATAACCGAGGTGTTTTTAGCAAGTATGGTTATTCCGCGCTCGCGTTCAAGGGCATTGCTGTCCATAACACGGTCCTCAACCTGCTGGTTTTCGCGGAATACACCGCCCTGCTTTAGCATCTCG
Source organism: Oscillospiraceae bacterium (assembly GCA_036311245.1). Lineage (GTDB taxonomy): Bacteria > Bacillota > Clostridia > Oscillospirales > Ruminococcaceae > SIG578. The sequence continues at coordinate 27,985 of JAXJQH010000029.1, forward strand.
TCAACCAAAGTGGTTTTACCGTGGTCAACGTGAGCGATAATAGCAACATTTCTTAAATTTTCCTGTTTCAAACAAGACATCTCCCAGTGTTTAAAAAAATTACTCTTTATTATAGCACAGCCAGTGCGCCTATTGCAAACGTTTTTACAAAATTTTGCAATTATCCTTTTGAGGTAAGCCAATTTTTGCCGATGTGCACATCGCTTTCAAGTGTTACCTTTAAGGTTGCCGCCGCTTCCATCTCCTCTTTAAGGAGCTTTGCGGCTGTTTCTGCGTCCTTTTCGGGACACTCTACTATAAGTTCATCGTGCACCTGCAAAATAAGCCTTGCTTCGGGTAGGTCACGCTTTAAGCGGGCATAAACCCTGTTCATAGCAATTTTTATAATATCTGCGGCAGTTCCCTGAATGGGTGTGTTCATAGCCACCCGCTCGCCCAGCGCGTGCAAGACTTTGTTTTTGCTGGAGAGCTCAGGGATAGCTCTTCGGCGGCCATAGAGGGTTTTTACAAAGCCGTTTTTCTCGCCGTTCTCAACAGTCGCTTTCATATACTCGGCAACACCGCTGTAGCTATTAAGATAGCTCTTTATGAGTCTGTTCGCCTCAGCAACCGAGGTGCCGATGTCCTGCGAGAGCGAATATGCGCCTATGCCGTAAACAATACCGAAGTTTACCGCCTTTGCGCTGCGGCGTATCTCGGGGGTAACCATATCGAGGGGGAGACTATGAATTCTTGCGGCGGTGGCGGCGTGAATGTCTGCGCCGCTTTTAAAAGCCTCTTGCATAGCTCTGTCATTTGCAACGTGCGAGAGTACCCGCAACTCTATCTGCGAGTAGTCGGCATCGACAAGCACACAACCCTCTTTTGCAACAAAGAATTCCCTCAGTCGGCTGCCGAGCTGAGTGCGGACGGGAATGTTCTGCAGATTAGGCTCGATGGATGAGAGTCTGCCCGTTCTCGTTTCGGTTTGCAGAAAGGTGGTGTGAATTCGCCCGTCATCTGCAATTTTGTGTATAAGCCCCTCGGTGTAGGTGGATTTAAGCTTGGAAACCTTTCTGAAACTCAGAATTTCATTAATAATCGGGTGCTCGTTTTTAAGGCTCTCCAAAACCTCGGCGTTGGTTGAGTATCCCGTTTTGGTTTTCTTTTTAGAGGGAAGTCCTAACCTTTCAAAAAGTATCTCCCCAAGCTGCTTGGGGGAATTTAGGTTAAACTCCTCTCCCGCAAGCTCATAAACCCTTTTGCGGCTACCCTCGAGCAGAGCAGATAGCTCTCTGTCAAAGGCAGAGAGTCCCTTGCTATCCACCGAAAAGCCCTCAAATTCCATTGCCGAGAGGGTTTCCGAAAGCGGAATTTCAATGTCTGAAAGCAGCGAAAGCATATCCTGATTTTCAAGGCGGACTTTAAGGCTCTCGCAAAGATAGGGCAGCTCCCTTATTTCTGAAATAGCCTCCTCATCATCGCCGAATTCGGGGGCGTGGTTACAGAGAGAGCCGCTGCTGCCATAGCGGGCAGTCAGCTCAGAAAGCTCATAGCTCAATGCGGTCGGCTCTAAAAGATATGCCGCAAGCTTTAAATCAAAGGTAATGTTAGCAAGAGAAATACCATTTTGAAAGGCATATAAATATTGTGACTTGCAGTCATAGGTGTATTTATTGTGCGGTAGCTCAAATATGCCCTTTATGTCCGAGGAAATAAAGAGGCTCTTGCCTGCGGCGGCATAGATAAGCCCTGAGCGCATAAAATAGTAAATTGGCTCGCCCGCCGCAGCATTTTCGATGTCGGCAGCAGAGGCAGAGCGCACAAGAGTATAGTTTTTAGAGGGGATTTGCACGCTTTCCCTTGGCTCAGCCGCCGCATTGAGTTTAGCATCGTCTGCCGAGAGTGAATACTGCCGCATTGCGCTTGTGAGCTTTAGCCTCGTAAGCAGTGAGGCGGCTCCCGAGCGGTCCATTTCTCTGATTTTATAGACTTCAGGATTTGTGTCTATGGGCACCTGTCTGTTTATAGTAGCAAGTGTGCGGGAGAGAAAAGCACTCTCGCGCCCACTTTGTAGCTTTGCCTTTACAGCGGGGCGCAGCTCGGCTGTTTCAAGCTCCTTATATAGATTTTCAACGCTGTCAAATTTAGATAGCAGTTCAACAGCGGTTTTTTCTCCGATCCCCGCAACACCGGGGATGTTATCCGAGCTGTCTCCCATAAGGGCTTTAAGGTCAACTATTCTGTCGGGGCGAACACCCATTTTTTCGAGCACATCCTCGGGGGTGTAAACGGTGGTTTCGGTTTTTCCCGCGCGGGTTGAGGGCAGCAGAACGGTGGTGTGCTCGTCTACAAGCTGCAAACTGTCGCGGTCACCCGTTATGATAACGCTGTTTTGTTTGCGCTCGCTTGCGGCGGTGGAAAGCGTGCCGATTAGGTCGTCAGCCTCATATCCCTCAAGACCGAGAACGCAGTAGCCGAGCAGCGAGAGTAGCTCTTTTATTATGGGCAGCTGGGCGCGCAGGTCATCGGGCATAGGCTTGCGTGTGCCCTTGTAATCGGGGAAAATATCGTTGCGGAAGGTCTTTCTCGCAACATCAAAGCAAACCGCAACTGCATCGGGCTTTTCCTCGGTAAAATATTTATGAAAAATGTTGAGAAAGCCAAAAATAGCATTGGTCGGCGTTCCGTCGGGAGCCGACAGCGGCCGAATAGCATAAAATGCTCGGTTTAGTATTGAGTTGCCGTCAACTATCATTAGTTTCATAATTTTCTCCGCTCCTACAGTTCTAAAAAACATATAATTTATTTTACCATATATTGTTATAATTTTCAACGCGCAGAAAAAAATCCCCATATTTTTTAAGAAAAAATGTATTTATAAAAAATTCGCGTCAAAACTATTGACAAACGCCCCAATTCGGCATATAATATATTATACTCTTAGAAGAAAAATAAATATCGCGGAGTAGAGCAGTTGGGCGCGTTGCTGAGCGCTCGCAGTGCGAGATGAAGCGAAGCATAAGCGGGTGCCGCGGTCGAAATCTTTGATTTCGGGAACCGCAAACGGAAGCCGTCGGGCGTAGACCGACGAGCAGAAGAAAAAGAGCATAAAGGTAATTGAGCCTTTATACAAATTAAATATCGCGGAGTAGAGCAGTTGGTAGCTCGTCGGGCTCATAACCCGAAGGTCGTTGGTTCAAATCCAGCCTCCGCAACCAATTTTTTGTTATGGGTCAGTTTCTTTTTTGAAGCTGGCTTTCGATTTCTCAGGGAAGTGTGTGAGATAAAGGAGATTTTTTATGGAAGCGTTTGCTGTCAGAAACAG
>JAXJQH010000030.1:0-8184 GCA_036311245.1 Oscillospiraceae bacterium
AATTAATGATAAGTTTTTGAATCTTTTTGTATAATAATGTAGTTTTTTAATACCCGTTAATAAAATTAACATCATTGAAGCAAAAATACATAAATTACAACTTTTGTACAAAGTGTCTTTTAGTAATAAAAAAAGGCCTTGTGAAAACAAAGCCTTTCGAATGTGGCGGAGAGGGTGGGATTCGAACCCACGGTACGGTGAGAACCCGCACAACGGTTTTCGAGACCGCCTCCTTCAACCACTCGGACACCTCTCCTCGGTGACAAATGATATCATACCATATCCCTTGCCCAAATGTCAAGCGAATATGAGATAATTTTTTCCTGCCGCGCCGCTTTTTATGCGGCGCAGCTAATTTTCTATTTTACAGCGAGCTTTTGTGAGAGCTCAGGGTCGGGAGCGACCACCGCGGTTTTGTAAAAATCATAGAATACCATACCGGGTTTGGCGCCCGATGGCTTTTTAACATTCTTTATAGTAGTGTAATCTACCGCTACCTTGGAAGAATTCCTCGCCTTGCTGTTGTAGGCGGCAAGGCAGGCAGCCTCAGTAAGAGTTGAGTCGGGAACATCCTTGCCCTCGGTTATAATTATCGTGTGCGAGCCGGGGATTTTCTGTGTATGCAGCCAAATATCGTTTTTTGCCGCCTCACGCAGCGTCAGCCTATCATTCTGAACATTGTTTCTGCCACAAAGAATGGTGAATCCGTCCGATGAAATGTATTTAAGATAGGGGATAGCAGCTTTCATCTGCTTTTTATCCGCTTTTTTGCGGATATAGCGCTGCTCATATAGCTCATCGCGAATGGCAGTAAGCTCAGCTTCGGAAGATGCGCGGGTGAGATTATCAAAAACCGAATCTATATAAGAAAGCTCGCTCTCACCGCTCTTTATAAGCTCTGAGAGCATCTTTTCGGCGGTGTCTGCCTTGCGGTACTCGCTATAGTATTTCTGCGCATTAGCCGCAGGGGAAAGCCTTATATCGAGAGCAATCTCAATTTCACCTTGCGCCTCATCATAGAAATCAACAAGCCGAACTGAGGATTGACCCTTTTGAATGACACTCAAATTAGCGTAAAGTATATCACCTTTACGGTGCAAAAGCTCTTTGTCCTTGCACTTTTCAAGGTCGCTTCTCTGATTTGCGAGTTTTCTTGCAATTCGGTCAGAAATATTTACCACCGTTTTCAGCAAATCTCCGCTTTTTTGGCGCACACGCTCTAATCTGTCACGCTCGGTGTAAAAATCGTCAAGCAAACTGTCAAGACTGTCAAAAGAGCGGGCTGTCATAGTGTTCCCATACTGATGAATGGGGAAGAAGGAGAAATCCTTGGGAGTTCTGTTCTGGTCATAAAAGGCGGTGGGCTGAGGGTCAGATAAATATTTTTTAAGCTGAGAAATAAAGAAGAAAAGCCTGTCAAACATATCATCGGTCATCTCACAGCAGAGAATATCGGTGTTTTTCGCAGCATAAAAAGCGCACTCGCGGCAGATAATGGGAGAAAAACCGCTGTAAAGATTTAAGAGCGCGCGGTTTAAAGGGATTTCTCCAAAGCCCTCAATATCCGACCTGATTTTCTCGTTTGAAAGCTCAAACAAGTTCTTTTTATCCTGAGCGGGAGGCAGCTCGTACTTTACCGAGGGCAGAACAAAGCGAACACTTGAAACATCAGCATTTACTCTGCGAACAGAGTCAACTATAGCGCCGTTTTCATTTATCAGAATTATATTGCTGTTGTGTCCCATTATCTCAACGCAAAGGGTGACAATAGTAGGATCAGCAAGCTCGTTTAAAACCTCAAAATCAAGAAACAGCACTCGGTCAAGCCCAAGCTGGCGCACTCTCAGTAGCTTTCCGCCCGAAAGATGCTTTCTCAGTAGCATGCAGAACATCGGCGGTACCTGCGGGTTTTCGGGCTGATTTTCGGTAAAATGAATTCGTGCCCCTGTTGCCCCCGCAGAAATGAGCAGCTTTCGGTTTCCGCTTTTATGGCGCAGCGAAAGAACAATGCAGTCGCGAGCAGGCTGTGAAACCTTTTCAACCCTCGCGCCCGCAAAGTCGCGGCTGAGCTTTTGTGCGATTATCGATAAACAAACTCCGTCAAGCGCCATTTAACCTTTTCTCCTTACGATTTTTAATTATCATACCACAAAGCGTCCTATTTTTCAATGCCGAATACGGTTTTTTTGAATTGACATTATGTCGTAAAAAAGATATAATATTATAACAGAATATAATGGGGGAGGAATTGGTATGCACAAAGCGCTTTACCGCAAATGGCGCCCGCAGATTTTTGAGGATGTCATCGGTCAGGATTATATCGTTACTGTCTTGAAAAATCAGGTCGCAACGGGAAAAGTGGGACACGCTTACCTGTTTACAGGCTCCCGCGGAACAGGTAAAACCACCTGCGCCAAGATTTTTTCAAAAGCAGTAAACTGCGAGTGCAATGTAAACGGCGACCCCTGCCGTTCCTGCCATATCTGTCAGAGTGTTGGAAACGGGTCTGCCATAGATGTTGTTGAGATAGATGCCGCCAGCCATACGGGTGTTGACAATATCAGAGATATTATCGAGGAATCGGCATTTCTCCCCGCAGTTTGCAAATATAGAGTTTATATCATAGACGAGGCTCATATGCTCAGCACAAGCGCCTTTAATGCACTTTTAAAAATTATGGAAGAGCCTCCCGCCCACGTAATTTTCATTCTTGCAACCACCGAGGTTCATCAGGTTCCCGTAACTATCATTTCGCGCTGCCAGCGCTTTGATTTTTCCCGCATTGAGGACAGTCTTATCGTCTCTCAGCTTTTAAAGGTAGCTGATGGCGAGGGTATACAGCTTGATGAGGACGCTGCAGAGGTAATCGCCCGCCTTGCTGATGGAGGTATGCGTGATGCGCTCTCGCTTTTTGACCAGTGCGCCTCATTTGACAATCACGTTACCCGCAGCGTTGTTTCCAAGGTTTCAGGTCAGGCAGACCGCTCGTTTATTTTAGAAATGGCAGAGGCAGTCGCAAATGAAAATGCCGCCGTAGCCTTAAAGCTGACTCGGCAGGCACACAGCACCTCGCTTTCCTTTAGCTTTATAACCTCAGAGCTGATTTCGTTTTACCGAGATGTTATGATTGCAAAATCAGTAGGCTGCAATGATAGTGACCTGTTTGCTATTGGAACAGATTTAGAGGCACTCTCAAGCTATGCCGCTAAAATGTCGCTTTCGCAGATAATGTTCTGCCTTGACACCCTTAGTGAGACCCTCAACACCCTCGGAAAATCAGCCTATCCTAATGTACTGTTCGAGCAATGTATGATAAAGCTCTGCTCGCCATTTTTAATTAGTGACCCCGAGGCAATCTTAGCCCGCCTTGAAAAGCTGGAAAAACGCCTGCTTTCAGTGCCCGCTGATTTTTCGCCCTTTGCGGCACCTGTAAAGTCAGAGAATATGCATGAGGCAGCACCCCAGACTACTGAAAATAAACAAATCGCTGCCCCAAAAGCTCCCGAGGCGCCAAAAGCTCCCGCAGCTCCTGCGGCAACGCCTGCCAACGGCAAACAGCCATTTGAGCTTTGGGACAAGGTGCTTTCTGCGCTATCACTGAGCAACCCACCGCTGCTTGGCGCACTTAGACAGTCAAAGGCTTATATAGAAAATGATATAGTTTATATCGACACAAATGACTTTTCGTTTGCGATACTCAAGGGCAGCGAGCAAAACAAGCAGAGCTTGAAATCTGCTGTAGCTGCTGTTTCGGGAAAGCCGCTCAAGATTGCGCAGTATAAAGAAAATACTCCGTCGGCTGTGTCCAACAGTAATGCTATGGCGGAAATTTTAAAGAGAGCTGCCCGCAACGGAGTGGATATTCATAAAGATTAAGGAGCCTTAAGATGAACGAATTGTCATCGCTTTTAGACCGCTATAAAAGTATAGTGGTTTTTGACACCGAAACAACAGGGCTTAATTTCAGCACCGACCAAATAATAGAGCTTGCGGCTGTAAAAATCATAAAAAACGAGCGCGGTAAGGTAGTAATTGACAGCGAAATGGATGAGTTTATCAGCCTTCCTGAGGGACAAAAGCTTGACCCATTTGTTGTAAACCTTACAGGCATCACAGACGAAATGCTGCTCGAAAAGGGAATAAGCTACAAAGAGGCGGCAAAGCTTTTCTATGATATGTCCTGCGATGGACCTACCTTGCTTGTCGCGCATAATGCACAGTTTGACTTGATGTTTACAAGAAATCTGCTTCGCGGCTGTAAATATAGCTGCTGCCTCGATTTCCTTGACACTCTGACTGTGTATAAGGATAGGCGACCCTACCCACACAAGCTTAAGGATGCCATAACGGCATATGGGCTTGACGGTAAGGTGCAAAACAGCCACCGCGCTATTGACGATGTTAAGGCTCTTGTCGAAGTGCTTATGGCAATGGACAGTGAGCGCCCCGATTTAGAGCAGTACATAAACCTTTTCGGGTTTAACCCCAAATATGGCATCAGCGGCGAAAAAATACGCGGTGTCAGATATGTCCCACAAAGTTATCACGATAAGAAAACCCTCGTTGAGGAAACCCTTTACTCATATTTGAGAAAAGTTCCCTCGGCAGCGGTTTAAAAACAGAAAGGATAGATCAAAATGAAAGCAAGACTTCCGCAGGGCTACGGCTCTAATGGTATGAACCCCAATAATATGATGAAACAAGTGCAGAAAATGCAGGCAGATATGCAGGCGGCACAGGAGGAGCTTGAGCAAAAGGAGTATACCTCTGTTGTCGGCGGCGGCGCAGTTGAGATTACTATGACGGGTAAAAAGAGTGTAACTTCGGTTAAAATCAAACCCGAGGTTGTCGACCCCGACGATGTCGAGATGCTCGAGGATCTTATTGTTGCAGCCGTTAACGATGTTATTTCCAAGGTTGAAAACGATTCTTCCGAAACTATGCAGCAGATAACTGGCTCTATGCCTAATATCCCAGGTCTTTTCTAAACCTTAATTTGAAAGGAACTATCTTTTATGAGCTCAACCGTTCCTAGCCTTGTAAAGCTTATAGAACAGTTTGAAAAGCTGCCCGGCATTGGCAGAAAATCGGCGCAGAGAATGGCATTTTTTATGCTTTCGCAGCCGCTTGAGAGGGCAGAGGAGTTTGCAAACGCAGTTGTAACAGCGCATAAATCCATTCGCCGCTGCGGCGTTTGCTGCAACCTCTCTGAGCAGGAAATCTGCCCCGTCTGCAGTGACCCGATGCGTGACAGAACAACCGTTTGTATAGTCGAAAGCCCGCGTGATGTTATGAGCTTTGAGCGGGTAGGGGAATACCGCGGACTTTATCACGTTCTGCACGGCCTTATTTCTCCCCTTGATAACATCGGCCCTGATGCTATCTGTATAGATGAGCTTGTCCGCCGCCTTGATGAGGGAGAAATAAAAGAAGCAATTATGGCAACGGGCGCCACTACCGAGGGTGAGGCTACCGCTATTTATATTTCAAATAAAATTTTAAAGCCAAGAGGTATCAAGGTTACAAGACTCTCTTACGGTATCCCCATCGGCAGTAATCTTGAGTATGCCGACGAGATGACGCTGCTGAGAGCACTGAAAGACAGAAACGAATTTTAATTTTAGATTAAAAGAAGGTGAGGTGAACAAATGGTAGAGGATAAAAACCGCAATATAACCCAAAACCGTAAAGCTTTCCACGATTATTTTATTGATGAAAGCTTTGAGGCGGGAATAGAGCTATTCGGAACAGAGGTTAAGTCTATCCGCATGGGCGGTGTTAATTTAAAGGACTCCTATTGCGAGATAGATAAAGGCGAGCTGTTTGTTCACGGAATGCATATAAGTCCCTACGAAAAGGGTAATATTTTTAATAAAGATCCGTTGCGTCCCAAAAAGCTCTTAATGCACAAAAGGGAAATAAACCGCCTTTTTGGGCTTGTAAAGCGAGATGGCTTTACACTAATCCCGCTCTCTCTTTATTTTAAGGGCAGCCGCGTAAAGATGTCACTCGGGCTTTGCCGAGGCAAAAAACTTTATGATAAACGCGAGGATGCCGCAAAGAGAGATGCGAAGCGCGAAATCGAAAGAAATTTAAAATCAAGACAACGAGGTGAAGACTAATGATATGCGAAAAATTTAATCTTAATGTAAAAACCGACGGACAAAATCCCGAATACACCGCAGCCCTTACAAGCTATATTCCTAATGTAGGCGTTTCTAAGGTCGAGGGAGGAAGAAGAGCGGTTGTTGTGTGCCCCGGCGGTGGATATAGAAATCGCGCGCCGCACGAGGCTGAGCCTATTGCTCTTTACTTTGCTGCTGCAGGAATTGCCGCTTTTGTGCTCGATTACAGTATAATTCCCGCTCGATTTCCTCAGGCAGTCTGCGAGGCAGCACAGGCGGTAAAGCTTGTTCGTGATAATGCTGAAAAATGGGGGATTAATCCCGATAAAATAATGGTTTGCGGATTTTCAGCGGGGGGACACCTTGCTGCAAGCCTTGGAGTTTTCTATGATAAACCTGAGGTGCTCGAAAATTTAGGTTGCACCGCCGAGGATTGCAAACCCAACGGTATGATTTTAGGCTATCCCGTTATTTCGGGCGGAGAGTATGCCCATAAAGGCTCTTTTGAAAGACTCACAGGCTGCGAGTATGACGCTGAGAAAGCGGAAAAACTCTCCATTGAAAAGCTTGTATCTTGCTCAACTCCGCCTGCATTTGTATGGCACACCTTTGAGGATACCACAGTTCCCGTTCAGAACAGCCTGCTTTTTGCAAAGGCTCTTGCTGATAATAATGTAAACTGCGAGCTTCATATCTATCCTCACTCAGAACACGGCGCCGCTCTTGCAAACGGTGTTGCGGGAAGATATGTTTTAGAGGCAAAAGAGTGGACGCAGAATGCAGTGCGCTGGATAAATAATCTATAAAAAACTACTCGCATTTTTTGCCCGTTTGTGATATAATAATAGGGCAGCAATGCGAGATACTCGGGGGCGTAAAGGTTTCGACGGGGGTTTTAAGCCACGATAAGCGAGTAGAGGTTCGGACACTCTTTAAAATCCGAAACTTAAATTTAAACGCTAACAATAACAAATTAGCTTACGCTGCCTAAGTAATGGCGGCCGTTTGACCTGAGAGTACCACGGCTCAGGTTCAAGCGTCACATTAGTGGTGAACGCATAAGATACGCACCTCGAAATCTTATGTGAATAAGAGGTTACCAATGCAGATAGCCTGTTTGTCGGCGCTCTGCAAAGGGAATGCAGTAGATAAACTACACTCGTAGAAAGTTGTGGTAAGAGACTTTCGGACGGGGGTTCGATTCCCCCCGCCTCCACCAAATGAATTTTGGAGGAACACCTACTTCTTCAGCGGCGGCCTCGCCGTCAGGTGTAAACTCTGATACAAAAACAAAGGGCTGGCTCACTTTAATTAGTGAGCCAGCCTTTTTCATGTTTGTTGCAAAGAGTGTAGAAATATGGTAAAATGAATAAAACAAGTTTTCGCGAAAATTACAAGGCCTTATCAGGAGGTGTCAATATGATAACAACATATATTGTTCCAGATCAAATCATTGATGCAAAAGAAGAAAAATCTCTTATTACCTTAACCGAAACATACAACAAAATGATTGAACCCGGTGTTGCAAGCAAAGCGCTAAATAAGGTTGGCGAGATAATTCCAGAACCAATAAAGGATTTTGCGAGTGCAACAAAAGAAAAGTTTACTGATAACGAGATCTTCATAAAGTCGCTTGAGGTACTTGGTAAAGGTTTTCAAACACTAGAACAATTGGCGGCAAAGGTCACACTGAGCGAGAAGGATATAATCAAAAAAGTCAATCCGTTGATACCGAACAACGATATTTCGTCTTTAGATGAGGTGTGTTTAGCTCGAGGTTATGATCTTTCTAAACTTGTTGGTAAGGAAAAATTCGTAGATATCATTGCTGCACTTGTAGAAGGGGCAGCAACCGGTGCACCCGGATTCGTGGGAATCCCATTCAACTTGGTTGCTAGTACATTCCTTTTCTATCGAGCCGTACAATCCACCGCATTGTTTTATGGATATGATATCAAAAATGATCCTGCCGAACTTGAAATCGCTTCGGAAGTGTTCTTAAATGCGATGAATCCCAAAAGCAGTAATGACAGTGAACTTTCAAGTGTGATTGCGAAAG
>JAXJQH010000031.1:0-24120 GCA_036311245.1 Oscillospiraceae bacterium
CTTTTAGAGGAGCTCGGCTTTAATGTTCGCTATGTTGAGGGCGAAAGATATGACTCCCAAAACAAAGTATGGGGCGAGCACGTCTGGGTTATGATGGAGGTAGACGAAAACTGGTATCACGTTGACGGACTTTTCGGCGGAAACCATACAGCAAGCCTTTCAAGTATGTTCTGCGTTCCCGACAGCGCTCTTCAAAATACCCACCGCTGGGAAAAAGCAAATTATTCCGCTTGCACTCAGCCTCAGCTTTTAAAATAGTCTTTGTTGCAAACGCAATAAAGCGGAGGACAAAATGAAAAAGATTTCTTTGTCGGCGGTTTTGCTTGTGCTTGCGCTTTTAACTTTTGGCTGTGAAAATGTAAAAACTTCTGCCCAAAGCGATATACAAACAGCATCCTCGACTATAACAAAATTGGAGCAGAGCAGCTCTGAAAAGGAAAGTTTACCGAGCAGCAGCGCTGCTCAAAGCGAAAGGGAAGAGCAAAGCTCAAACCTTAGCACTCTGCCCTTGAGCGCTAATTCATCATCTCAAAAACCCGCATTCTCTAAGCCTGCCGCAGCGCCGCAGAAAAAGCCTACCTTGGAAGAACTTAGACACAGCAACAGAAAAAAGGCTCAGGAAATCATCGCAAAGCTCGTGCGCGAGGATATGACCGATGTGGAAAAAGCAAAAGCCACCTATATGTGGCTCTATCCGAATTTTAAATATCGCGGCGTAAAGGTAGACCTTTCAAATGGTTACACCGAGCAGCTCACAGAGGAACTTGCTGCTTATTACTTTAAATATCATAAAGGCTCCTGCGAGCACTATGCTGCAGTTCAGAAAATTCTGTTTGAAGAGCTTGGAATTGAAAGCTATTATGTTGTAGGTGAGCGCTACTCCGCATTGTCAAAGAGATGGGGCGCCCACACCTGGCTTATGGCAAATATAAACGGAAATATGTACCACGTTGACGGACTTTTTGGCGGACTCTTTTATGATGTCAAGGAAACAACCTTTATGGTCCCTGACTCTGCAATAGAGCATACACACCGCTGGAATAAGGATACATATGTCCCTTGCACTCAGCCTCAGCTTTTAAAATAACCGTATTTAAGGAGATACACTATGTTTGTTCTTGAAAAAATTGCACAATATGCCAAAGAAACAGACCGCAAGGCAGTTGTATATGGCGAAAAGGTTATGACCTATGAGCAGCTTGAGCACGCCTCTAATGCCTTCGCCGATTTTCTCCTGGAAAACGGTAAGGATAAATCTCCCGTTGTAATTTACGGACATAAAGAAGAACAGTTTCTCCCTTGTATGTACGGAGCGCTTAAAGCGGGCAGAGCATATGTCCCCGTTGATATAACCTTTCCCGCTGACAGACTTGAAATGGTGCTTTCTGATGTTGCTCCCGAATTTTTTGTAACCCTGCGAGATACAGATGTTTCTGTAGAAAAGGGAACACAGCGCCTTTCTGTTTCAAAGATAGATGAAATATTTGAAAATTATAAAGGCGGCGCTGTTGACAGTTCAAATTGGGTCAAACCCGAGGACAATTGCTATATCCTGTTTACTTCTGGCTCTACAGGCAGACCTAAGGGCGTTCCCATAAACCGCGCTAATATCGAAAACCTTGCAAAGTATTTAACTCCTTGGTGCGATATAGAGTCAAACACCGATATTATCACCAATCAGATTTCATTTTCCTTTGATGTTTCGGTGGTATCGGTTTATGTTGGAGTATCTCTTGGTAAAACCCTTTACACTATTGATAAAAAAATGATGGAAACCCCCTCAAACCTTTATGAGGGCCTTGAAAAATCAAACCTTTCGTTCTGGGTTTCCACCCCCTCGTTTGCAGAGCTTTGCGCTATGTCGGATAAGTTTAATGAGAAAATGCTCCCTAACCTCAGGCGTTTCCTTTTCTGTGGCGAAACCCTCACCCATAAGCTTGTTGACCTCTTGTCTGAGCGTTTCCCCAATGCCGATATAGTTAACACCTACGGACCTACCGAGGCAACCGTTCTTGTAACAGCAAGCGTTATTACAGAAGAGATGGCACGCGATGAAAGACCTATCCCCATCGGTGAGCCTCTACCTGAGGTAGAATTCAGAATTGTAAATGCCGATGGAAAAGAGCTACCCGATGATGAAATCGGCGAGCTTCAGATAGTAAGCCACAATGTTGGTCACGGATATTACGGACGCCCCGATTTAACAGAGAAGGTTTTCTTTGAAACCGAGTCAAGAGGTGAAAAAAAACGCGGCTACCGTACAGGCGATGCCTGCTATAGCCATAACGGACTATATTATTTCTGCGGCAGAATGGATTTTCAGATAAAACTCAATGGCTTCAGAATTGAGCTTGAGGATATTGAAAATAATATGGTAAAAATTGATAATGTCAGCCGCGCTGTTGTTATTCCGGTTATGAAAGAGGAAAAGGTCGATTACCTTGCCGCCTTTATCCTTTTAACCCACCCCATAGAAGGTCCTAAGCTTCGTGAAATAACCCGCATTAAAAACGAGCTTGGAAAATTTGTTCCATCGTATATGATACCGCGCAAAATCGTTCTCTGCGATAACCTTCCTACCAATACCAACGGTAAGGTAGACAGAAAATTATTAGCTTCGCAGCTGTAAAGTGAGGATAAAAAATGGTTCCGTTTGATTCGCTTATATTTTTCTATATTCTTGTTTTGGCACTTATTCCTGCAGCAGTACTCGGGCTTTGCGGCAAACCCATTAAATATTACGGAGCTGTTGTAACCCTTGTTTTCCTGCTCCTTATATTTAACACTCCCATAAAGCTCTTATTTGTCACATTGTTTGCCCTGTGGCAGCTTGCGCTTGTAAAACTGTTTCCGCTTGTCCTTAAAAAGGTAAAAGTCCGCCCCATTCTTTGGGTTTTTGTTCTTCTTTCGCTCGCTCCTATGATACTTACAAAATTCCGCTTGGAAATAGGCGGTAGTGTATTCGGAATATTGGGCCTTTCGTACCTTACATTCCGTTCGCTTCAGGTGCTTATTGACACATATGACGGGCTTATCGAGAAAATCGGAGTTTTTGAATTTCTCTATTTCCTGCTTTTCTTCCCGAGCATAAGCTCAGGCCCCATTGATAGGTCCCGCAGATTTTCAAAAGAGCTGGAAACCCCGTATAGCAAAGATGAATACCGTGAGATGCTTGAAAAAGGCGTCTGGAAGCTCTTTAAGGGTGCGCTTTATAACTTTGTAATTTCAAATCTTATCTATTCCTATTGGCTTTCACCGCTCGGCAGCGGCGTGCTTGCAGATATTTCGTATATGTACGGATACACTCTGTTTCTGTTTTATAACTTTGCAGGCTACAGTTCAATGGCAATCGGCACAGCCTATATTTTGGGCGTTAAGATGGAAGAAAACTTCAATATGCCATTCGGCGCCGTTGATATGAAGGATTTCTGGGCGCGCTGGCATATATCGCTCTCAACCTGGCTGCGTGACTATGTGTATTCCCGTTTTGCACTCGCTGCTTTAAAGGGGAAATGGTTTAAAAACCCGCTCACCGCCTCGTATATCGGCTATCTTATCACTATGATGACTATGGGAATATGGCACGGGATTGAACTACACTATATTGTCTACGGCGCATATCACGGACTTTTAATGTGTTTAAATGACGTGCTTGATAATAAGGTTAAGGGCTTTAAAAAGCTAAAACGCAACCCCAAGTGGCAGCCGCTTTTGTGTTTTGTAACAATTCATCTTTTTAGCTTTGGCTTGCTTATCTTTTCAGGTAGAATTTTTTAGGAGGAAATAAAAATGGAAGAAAAAATTCTTGAAATCCTTGCAGAAAAATGCGGGGTTGAACCCGAGGACTTAGCAGAGGATATGGACATTGATATGTTTGAGGAAGGACTTTTGGACTCGTTTGCAATGCTCGGTCTTATAGTTGATTTTGAAGAGCAGCTTGGAATAAAGCTTGAAATCACCGAAATCGACAGAAAAGACATCAACACACCCAACAAGGTTATCGAGAACCTTAAAAAGAGGGGATAGACAGTGAAAAAGTTTTTACTTCGGGCACTATGCCTGCTTGTGATAAGTGCGCTGCTTTTTTCGGCACTGCCGTTTGCTATCAAATCGGCAATGCCTGAATATAATGAGGCGCTCGGCAACACAAGTGACGACCAGAAAATTCAAGGACTTTATCTTTTAAAAGAGTCCGCCTCGCTTTCCGACAATGTTATTATTTATGGCTCGTCGGAGCTGAGAACAGATTATATTTCAACCCACCCTGCAAACTTTTTTGCGGGTAAAAGAAGCGGTTTTCAGGTAAACCTTATCGGAAGAGGCTCTTGCCAGAGCATTATTCACGCTATGAGCATTGCAGCCTCGGGTGATAGCCTTGAAGATAGACCTGTTGTGCTTATAACCTCGCCTCAGTCTTTTGTTGAGGGCGGAATTACCCCCGATATGTTCTTTGCAAATTTCTCAAAACAACAGTATATTTCTATTATGTATGATTCTTCGGTAAGCGATGACATCAAAAAGCGCTTATCCCTACGTGTTTGCGAAATGCTTGAACGTTATGATGAGGAGTTTGGAAGGCTTTCGGGATATGACGATATTCGCCTTTTAGCCTCTGCGGGAGCTAAAGATGGTTTTGTCGGCAATGTTTCCAAAACGGTTACAGCTCCGTATTTTCTCTTTGAGCGCGTTATGCTGAGTAGTCGCGATATGATAAAGTCTGCAGAGCTTATAAACGGTTGTGAAGAGCAAAATGAGAGCGAGCTTTCAGCTAACATTAACTGGGAGTTGGAAGAAAAAATTGCCGCAGGAGTTGCAAAAAAAGAAACTACTAATAACGATTTTGGTATGCGCGACAGCGACTATAAAAAGAATGTTGGAAATAAGCTTTCTAAATTTGAAAACCGCGACAAGGACCTTTCTTATGAAAACTCGGTCGAGTATGATGATTTGCAGCTTCTTTTGGATATTTGTGTAGAAAAGGGAATAAAGCCTCTTGTTGTCGGCGTTCCGCTGCACGGTCAGTGGTCTGACTACACAGGGTTTACAAAGGAACGCCGCCAAGCCTATTACGATAAGCTTGAAGGTTATGTTGCGCTCTACTGCGCAATGCATAACTTTGAGTTTCTTGATTTAAGCGAATATGAATATGAAAAATATTTCCTGTGCGACACAATGCACTTGGGATGGAAAGGGTGGCTTCGGGTAAATGAAGAAATTGATGCGTATTATCACCGCTATTTCTACCAGCCTTTTTAATAACAGTATATTACGAGTAGCCTTTTATCTTCTTGTTATAGCCGCTCTTGTTGCTGTTTATCTTTTCACAGACGGGCAGAAGATTGAATTTGTTTATAATGATTTTTAATAAAGTGTAATTTTAAAAAAGGAATTGAAAATAAGATGGCAAAAATACAAACGGTTTCTCTCCCCGTTATTCGCAGGCTGCCACGATATTACCGTTTTGTCTGCACACTTATGGCGGAGGGGATAGAAAGAATTTCCTCAAAAGAGCTTTCTCAGAGAATGGGTCTTACCGCTTCCCAAATCCGTCAGGATTTAAACTGCTTTGGAGGCTTTGGTCAGCAGGGATACGGATATAATCTCTCGGTTCTTAAAGAGGAAATAGGCAAGATATTAAACCTTGATAATAAAATTAATACAGTTATTGTCGGCGCAGGTAATATCGGTAGGGCGGTTTGTACCCGAATTGATTTTACCTCAAGAGGCTTTGAGCTTTCTGCGGTTTTTGATAAGGACCCCAACGTGATTGGCAAAAGCATAGGCGGTAAAACCGTTTTAGATGCAGATTTAATATCCGAGCACTGTGCTAAGAATAATGTTAAGGCTGCAATAATCTGTGTTCCCGATAAAAATGCTGAGCAGATTGTTAGTTTGCTGTTAGGTTTAGGTGTGCGCATTTTCTGGAACTTTACTCAGTATGATATCGCGCTTAGCCACCCCGATGAAAAAATTGCAGTTGAAAATGTTCATTTAAATGATAGCCTAATGACACTGCGCTATCTTGCCAAAGAAGTCGAAGAGTAATTTTTAGCTCAAACGTAATTTAAGTAGGATATTAATATATAAGTTGTATGCAGGTTTTGGAAGAGTAAATGTAAAAATCCGCTATGGCATTTGCCATAGCGGATTTTTAGTTGCTTCTTGTATGACCTAATTTTTTAAAAAGCGAATTTACCCGAGCTTTTAAAAGAGCGTACTTTTCACTTTTTAGTTCACAATCCTCTTTTAGTATTTCAGCTGCATATTTTTGAGCCTTTTCCAAAGCAAATGAATCAGAAATCAGGTCGGCGGTCTTGAGGGGAGGCAATCCGTGCTGCCTGTCACCGAAAAAGTCGCCGGGGCCTCGGTGCTCTAAGTCAAATTTTGCAATTTCAAGGCCATCATTTGTCTTTGTCATTATAGAAAGTCTGGCTTTGGCGTTTTCGGAGTTTGAATCCGAAATCAAGATGCAATGCGCCTGAGCGCTGCCGCGTCCAACCCTGCCACGTAGCTGATGTAGCTGTGATAGTCCAAATCTGTCGGCATTTTCAATCATAATAACACTCGCATTTGCAACATCAACACCAACCTCAATAACGGTTGTTGAAACTAAAATATCAATTTTACCATCACGAAACTCTGCCATAACGGCATCCTTTTCGCTGCCCTTCATTCTGCCGTGAAGAAGTCCAATTTTGCACCCTTTAAACTGCTTGCAGACCTTGCTGTGGTATTCTATAGCAGATTCTATTTCAAGCTCCGATTCTTCGACAGCAGGGCAGACGATGTAAACCTGCCTGCCGCCTTGTATTTCCTTTTCAAGAAAACCAAAGGCACGAAGCCGCTTAGCGCTGTCTATAAGATAGGTCTTAACAGCCTTTCTGCCCGCGGGCAGCTCGTCTAAAACCGAGATGTCCAAATCTCCGTAAATTGTAAGTGCCAGCGAGCGGGGAATAGGAGTTGCTGACATAATAAGGGTGTGAGGATAGCTGCCCTTTGAAATGAGAGATGCCCGCTGCGAAACACCGAATCTATGCTGCTCGTCGGTTATAACAAGCGCGAGATTATTAAACTCTACCGACTTTTCAATAAGAGCGTGCGTCCCGCACAAAATCTGAATGTCACCGCTCGCAGTAGCCTCTAATATAGATTTTTTGTCTTTTACGGCGGTAGAGCCAGTTAAAAGCGCAACTCTGATTTTAAAAGGCTCAAGCTGCCTTGAAAGAGTTTTAAAATGCTGTGTGGCGAGTATCTCTGTGGGCGCCATAAAAGCGCACTGCCCGCCGTTTCTGCAAACAGCATAGAAAAGCGCCGCCGCTACTAAGGTTTTTCCTGAACCAACATCGCCCTGCAATAGCCTGTTCATACATTTTCCGCTTTGCATATCACTTATTGCGGTGGCAATAGCCTTGCTTTGTGCCGCAGTTGGGGAAAAAGGCAGGGAACTTAAAAACGGCGTTAAATCCGTATTTCCAATCACAGCAGATGATGAATGTCTTGACTTTCGACGCATACCAGCCATGCCAAGCTGTAAGCATAATAACTCCTCTAAAATAAAGAGCCGCCGTGCCTCGTTGGCAGCGCTTATTTTTTTAGGGAAATGAATATCCTCAAATGCAGTAAGGTTGTTTTCAAAACCCTCTGTTTCGAGTATATGAGGTGGTAGAGCGGTGCAGGGTATCTTTCCTAATAAATCAAGCGCCGTGCGGATGTTGCCTGCAATCATTTTGTGGGAAAGTCCCGCGGTAAGAGGATAATGCGGTTGCATTGTGTGCGCCAAACTCTTAGGCACATAAAGCGGAACTGAAAGCTCAGGGCGAAGCAGCGTTCCCGATAGCTTTCCGTGAAAAATATATTCCTCGCCGCTTTTAAGGGCAGAAAAAGCATATTTGTTGTTAAAAAAAGTAACTGTTATGGCGTTTTGAGAACTGTCAAGCGCTATGAGCCTGAAAATGGTCATTTTGCCGCGCACCTTAAGCGGGGAAAACTTTTCTAAAACCCGCGCCGCTACAGTAACGGTGTCACCTATATGACAGCCATCGATGGGCGCGGCCTGAGTGAAATCAATATAGGAGCGGGGAAAATGGTTAATAAGGTCAGAAACCGTTTCAATACCCAGCTTCCTGTATAGCGCCGCGCGCTTTTCCCCGATTTTGGGTATTGCGGTAATGGGCATATCGAGCTTGAGCATAGATAACACCTCCTTTTTAAAGAAAGGGCGATGCGGAGTATGCCCCGAATCGCCCTATTTTAATTATTCAACAGAAATAATGTAGTAATAAACAGGCTGTTTTCCCTCAATCAGTGAAATATCAATCGATTCGGGAACCTTAAGACGCAGAGCGTCAACCATAGCCTCTGCCTCAGCCTCTGTAACACCCTCGCCATAAAGAATAGTGATGAAGGAGGAGGTTTTTTTGAGCAGCGACCTTGTAAGGCGAACAGCAGCCTTTTCGAGGTCCTTTTCAACAAAAGAGAGCTTTCCGTTCTGGAGCGCTAAAAGCTCGCCCTCTTTAATCTTGTAACCCTCGTAGTCAGAGTCACGAGCGGCAAAGGTAATCTGTCCGCTACCAACATTTTCAGCAGCCTTCATCATTTCAATGTGATTGTCCGATGCGCTAAAATTGCCGTCAAAGCAGAGCATTGCCGAAAGACCTTGAGGAATAGTGCGTGTGTGAAGAACCCTGACCTCTCGGTCTGCCAAAGGAACAGCCTGCTCGGCAGCCATAATTATGTTTTTGTTGTTGGGGAGAACAAAAACAGTCTTGGCAGGGACTGACTGAATTGCAGCGAGAATATCCTCGGTGCTGGGATTCATTGTCTGTCCGCCGCTTACTATTTTATCAACGCCCAAATCAGAGAATAGCTGAGCAACACCGTCACCCGCGCAAACCGAAACAAATCCAAAAGGAGTATCGGGGTCAACGGGGACATATTCGGGAGCGGCAGGCGCAGAGGCTTCTGTCTCAATGCGGTTTGCAA
The DNA here is from genome assembly GCA_036311245.1 of Oscillospiraceae bacterium. Lineage (GTDB taxonomy): Bacteria > Bacillota > Clostridia > Oscillospirales > Ruminococcaceae > SIG578. The sequence continues at coordinate 8,983 of JAXJQH010000031.1, forward strand.
ACTGCTCGCGCATATTTTCAATTTTCATGTTAGTGAGCATTCCGTGCTTAAGACCCTGCTGGAGAGCCTTGCCGGGATTGTCTGTATGAACGTGTACCTTAATTATATCCTCGTCATCAACAACAACAACGCTGTCACCAATAGACTCAAGATAAGCCCTGAGCGCAAGGGGAGCGCGGTCAATAGACTTGTCTTTCTGAACAATAAATTCTGTGCAGTAGGTAAAGGTTATTTCCTCCTCAAGCTCGGAAAGTTTGGCTTCCTTTTGCTGAGAGGGGGAGGGAGCTGCACCTTCTTCTGATGCCGAAATCATAACTCCGTCACGGAAAACAGAAAGCATACCCTCAAAAATAACACAAAGACCCTTTCCGCCCGCATCAACAACTCCCGCCTTTTTGAGAACGGGAAGAATTTCGGGTGTCTTTAAGAGAGCCTCGTTTGCAGATTTGCAAACATACTCCCAGAAGGCGACAATATCGTCATTTTTTTCAGCAAAAGCAGCAGCGCGCTTTGCAGTTAATCTGATAACCGTCAGAATAGTTCCTTCGGTAGGCTTCATAACAGCCTTGTAGGCAGATTCTGTTCCTGCTATAAGACCCTTGGCAATATCAGCTGCTGTTGCACTATCGCAGCCGGAAAGCCCTTTAGAAATTCCGCGGAAAATAAGCGAGAGAATAACTCCCGAGTTACCGCGAGCGCCGCGAAGTAGAGCCGATGCGGCAGTCTGAGCTGCCTGTGCAACGGTACAGTTATCGCCGAGCCGCGCAAGCTCGCGCGCAGCGGCATTGATTGTCATTGACATATTTGTACCGGTATCTCCATCCGGAACGGGGAAAACATTTAGTTCGTCGATTTGCTGCTTCTGCGCCGTAATATTATTGGCGCCGCTAATCAGCGCATCGCGAAAAATAGAGCCTGTTATCACAATAGCACTCTCCTTAGATAATTGCGTGAAAAAGCTTATTTCTCGGATGTTCCGTCAACAAAAACATTGACCTTGGAAACCTCAAGTCCGGTAGCATCTTCCACAGTGTATTTAACTTTATTGACAATACTCTTAACGATGGCGGGAATGTTGACACCAAAAGAAACGATGATATGCAGGTCAATAACAAGCTTGTTGTCAACCGCACGAACGCGAACGCCCTTGTCGAGAGTCCTCCTTGCCGAAACAAGCTGTTTCAGTCCGTCAACAGTTCCGCTGGTCGCCATGCCGGAAACTCCGAAACATCCGGAAGCAACAAAACCAACAAGATTAGCAAAAAATTCTTGAGAAACTTCAATAACTCCGAGATGTGTTTCGATTTTTACCATAAAGCGAACCTCCTTGTAAAATTTACACTTTATTCTACCACATTTTAAAAAGAAAATCAATCTTTATTTGAACTTTCTGCAGTTCTTATATAATGAAATAAATATTGTTGTGCAATTCCACCGTATTTTTGTGCAAACTGCGGCAGACCGTCGGGATAATATTTTTGCATAACTTTCTTTATCCATACATCCTTTGGAAAGGCATCTAACTTATGAAAGCCGAAAAGTAAAACGCAGTCTGCGACCTTGGGGCCGACTCCGTGAATTTTCATAAGAAGTTCTCGCGCACCATCTGTGTCTGCTTTTTGTATTTCATTAAAATTAACCTCTCCTGAATAAACCTTTTTGGCTGCGTCTAAAATGTATTTGGCTCGAAAGCCGCTGCGTAGCACATCGAGGTCACCTATCGAGAGATTATGTAGCCTCTCAGCCTCAGGAAAAGAGTAACCGCCGCCCTCTAAAGGTTCTCCAAAGTTTTCACAAAGCCGCTCTATAATTCCCGAAATGCGCTTGATGTTGTTGTTCTGAGATATTATAAATGAACAGAGGGTTTCCCAAGCAGGCTGCCTTAAAATTCTGATACCGCCTGCGTACTCAATAGCCTTTTTTAGTGTTTCATCCTCTGCAAGAACTAAATTTATGGCATCGTAATCCTCGTCAAAGCCTAAAAAGGGAACAAGGTGTTTGTCTGCAAACTCCTGCTCGCAGGAAATGTGCAGCTTGTCGCCGTCGATTTCAAACTCTAAGTATTTTCCTAATGCAACACCGCAAAATTTGTTCTCTTCAGGCTCTGTAAAGCGAAAACACTGTCCACAGTTTAGGGTTTGTCTGAGATTAAACCCGCGAGGTATTGTAAGCTGTGCCTTGCATGCACAGGTGCTTTTCATAAGTTTTTCTCCTTTTTTTAAATTTTCTCTTTCCATTATAACAAAAATATGCTATAATGAAAACAGTAAATTTTTCAAAAAAGGTGATTTATTTGGCAGAACGTATATACACCATTCCCGTAAATGAGGTTTTCGAGGAAAAGGACGGATGTCCAATATGCAGACTTCGCGATATCTTAGAGGAAAGAAGCCTTGAATATATTCTCGGCTCTGCTATGATGGAGGACGATGTGAGGTCTGAAACAAATAAGCTCGGCTTTTGCAAGGACCACTTTTTTATGATGTCGCAGCGCCGCGCCAGACTTCCGCTTGCTCTTATAATGGAAACCCATCTCGATGAGATAGCCAAAAATATCAAAAAGAAAAAAGCACGCCCAGATAAAAAGGAAATTAAAAGCGGCGATGTTGAAAAGAAAGACTGTTTTGTTTGCCAGCGCATTGACTGGGCAAAACAGAGAATGTATGCCACTATTGCAAAGCTTTACAGCGAGGAAATGGATTTCAGAGAGCTATTAAGAGCGCAGGATGAAGTTTGCTTTACCCATTACCGTGAGCTGCACGCATTTTCCGCTCCACTCGTTTCCTCAAAATGGAGAAGTGAGTTTGAAAAGGATGTTGATACTCTTGCCTTGAGTGCAATTTCGGCTCTGCGTGAGGAAGTTCACTATTTCACAACTATGTTTGACTACCGTAATACTGGCGAGAATGCCGATTTTAAAAACTCGAGGGACTCTATAGAGCGTTCTATAAAATATCTTACCTCGAGAATGCCGGGAGAGAAATAAAATGAAAAATAAAATCCCAAATGTTGCCGAAGCCGCTTGGCTTTTGGGAATAATTTTGTGCGGACTTGGGGTCTGCCTTTCGGTAAAAAGCGATTTTGGAGTTTCAATGGTAATTGCTCCTGCATATATCATATACCTCAAGCTTTCGGAATTTATTCCTTGGTTTACGCTTGGAATGGCTGAATATTCTGTGCAGGGAATTCTCATTGTTGTTTTAAGCGTTGTGCTTCACCGATTTAAATTTAAGTATCTGCTATGCTTTTTGACAGCGGTAATTCACGGGGCGGTTGTTGATATATGGAGTGCCGTTTTAGAGCCTATTGTCTGCGAAACTGTATTTCAGCGTTCTCTCTGCTGTGCCGCAGGTGCGGTGATAACCTCATTTGCTATTGCGTTAATGCTGAGAACCTACCTTCCGCAGGAGGTCTACGAGCTTGTGGTCAAGGAAATATCCGATAAGTTTGGCTTTTCGGTTAACCGTGTTAAGTGGATATATGATGCTTCGTCACTCTTGGTAGCTGTAATATTAATGTTTTTGATGTTTGGGCGATTTTCCTTTGATATGATTGGAATAGGAACACTTGTTTTAACATTTTTTAACACTCCGCTTATTACATTGGCGGGAAGATTGTTTGATAAGTTTTTTAACTTTACACCAGCATTTTCGGGATTTTTTAAAAAATTTGATAGAGTTATGAACTAAAAGAGTAGTCTGCCCGATGTGGCACCCTCCGTAAGGAAGGTGCCACAGTTATATTTGCCTTGCGGCGAGTGATATTGCTTCGCAGTTGTATTATGCTACGCATAGTGATATTGCCCTTCGGGCAGTATTAGAGGCGAATATAATATCACTGAAACCGTAAGGTTTCAATATCACTTTTGCCTTTGGGCAAAAATACCACTGCGAACGGCAGTTTGCAATATCACTTTACCATCCGAAAAAGAAACATTGTTTTTTCGGAAGGTATAATCTTTTTCAAAGTATGTAACCCACTATGACACTTTCAACTGTTGAAAGTGTTTTTTCTTTATAAAAAACGATGGAAGACAACTTCTTTACGAAGTGTCTCCCATTGGGCAGACTTTTATTTTACAAAAAGTAGATTGACATAATTTCTGCATATTCATTGTATGCTGAATAATTAAATGGCGAGTTAACAAGGTTTTTCACACTTTCCACCGAGTTTTCCACACAAATAAGTTGAAATATTCATCGAATTATGTAAACCTTCGCAAATTACAATAAGTATATAAACCAAAATAACCCAAAATTAATAGCTTAAAAAGCTGAATATTTTTATCTGTTTTACCCAAAATTAAAGATAAATAAATAACTGAGGTTTGCTTATGATAAGAGGGGTAAAAAAACAGATAATTGAAGTGCTTAATACCGAAAATGAGTATTTTGAGAGAGCAATTTTAGTGGTATCAGACGAGTATTCGGAATATGAAAGGTCAAAGCTTGACCGCCGCGCCCGCGAATATGTTTCGTCGCTCAGCTGGGGACAGATAAGTGATTGTAAAAGGAAAAAACGAGGCACAGACAGGGTGGGGCGCGTACTGGGAGTTTTAAAATATTTTGCTGTTTCGGGACTCGGCGCTGCGGTGACATATTTTATTGTAAGATAATTTAAAAAAGTATTGGATTTTGTGTTTTAATGTGATATAATGTCTATATATAGAATTTTTTTCAGTTTTTGTGAAAAAGGATTGAATTTATGGATAAGAAAAACAGGGTATTTAAGCCTGAAAAAGAAATAGCGAGCGAGTCCTCGTATATTGTTGGTAGAAATGCCGTGTTAGAGGCGCTTCGCAGCGGTAGAGAGCTTGATTTTGTTACTATTCAGAAGGGCGAGCTTCACGGAAGCATTAATGAAATTCTCTCTCTTTGCAGAAAGAATAATGTTGTAATAAAAGAGGCAGAAGCGGGAAAGCTTTCCGAGCTTTCGGGAAAAATGGCGCATCAGGGTGTTATTGCTCAGCCATCTGCTGTTACATATTCAAGTGTTGAAGATATTCTGAAAATTGCAGAGGATAGAGGAGAAGCGCCCTTTATTGTTATTGCCGATCAGATTGAGGACCCCCATAACCTCGGTGCAATAATCAGAACTGCAGAAGCCTGCGGAGTTCACGGAGTTATTATTCCTAAAAGGCGAAGCGTAGGCGCAAATGCAACTGTTTATAAAACCTCGGCAGGAGCTCTTTCTCATATGGCTGTTGCCAGAGTCACAAATCTCACCGAAACCATTAAAGAGCTTAAGAAAAACGGAGTCTGGATTTACGGAGCAGATGCAAAGGGAGAAAGCTACTGCAATATGAAATTTGATGGGCCGGCAGCCCTTGTTATAGGCTCTGAGGGCAGAGGAATTTCTGAGCTTGTGCTAAAACAATGTGATTTTCTTGTTTCGCTGTTTATGCGTGGCAAGATAAACTCGCTTAACGCCTCGGTAGCGGGCGGAATTTTGATGTATGAAATAGCGCGCAGTCGCCTTTGATAAATAGAGGGGAGGAAAAAACTTGGACCGCAAATATTCAGTCGATGATATTCTTAGCGAACTTGAAAATAAAAAAACTGCCTCGCGAGTTTCTGATGATGAGTTTTCGAGGATAATGGATGATATTCTTGGTAAAAAGCCTGCTGCTTCGGCGCCTTCTGAGCCAAATGCAGAGAAAAAAACCGAGCCTGCTCCCGCAGAGCCTGTTGCCCCGAAAGATGTAAAGTCTTATTCTTATGAGAAAGTGTCATCTGCATCTGAGGAAACCCCTAAAAAAGAACCATTTGTTATAGAAAAACATAAAGAAAAGCCTATCGAATTGAACTTTTCCCCAAAAACAGAAAAACAAACCAAGCCTACGGGTGATACCATAACCTTTAATAAGGATGAGGTCATTGCAAAGGCCGAGAAAAAGGCTGATTTTAAGGTTAAAATAGACTATGAGGATAACATTCCCGAGCCTGCTATAGATGAAAAAGAGCCTCAGGTAAAACCCGATTTTGAGGATGCCACAATACAAATTCAGCCTTTTGGACTTACTCAGGCAGCCCCCATAGAGCCTGAGCCGGTAACTGTAAATAAAGAACTTGCAGAGTTTCGCGAGAGCCGTAAACAAAAGGTTGAAAAATTTGTCCTCTTTGGCGATGAAGAAGAGGATAATGACCCCGAGCCTGTGCCTGAGCCAGCAGCGGAGGTTAAAACCATTGAGGATTTCAATGATTATTCCGAAAGCACCGCTATTATAAAGGACCTTTCGGGAATTAAAGCGGGTCTGACACTGCGACTTATTGTACTGTCTGCACTCACTCTGCTTTCGGCGTATATTGAGCTGGGCAGCCGAATAAATATTCCTATGCCTGATATGTTCAGCCGCTCGGCGCAGCCGCTTTCGTATCTTATAGTCAGCGCTCTTATTTTTGTGGCGGCAGTTTTGGTTTCTGCACCCGCGGTGTTCGGCGGCTTTTCTTCGCTCTTTGGTTTTAAAGCAGATGGAGACTCGCTGCTCGCAGTATCAGCGCTCGGCGCTGCCGTTCAGTATATTGCTTTGTTTGCATCTCCGCTTTACTTGGCAGCCGCAAAAAACACCATATTTATTTATGGCTTTATAGCGATTTTGAATATGTTCTTTAACACAGTCGGAAAGCTGCTTATCATAAAAAGAGTGCGGCTTAATTTCAGATTTGTTTCGGGCGGATATGAAAAATATGCCGTTACCCTTTCTGAAAGTGAAAAACTCGATAATTTTGTTAAAGAACAGTTTGATATGGGATATTCCAGCGTTGCAGTTCCTAAAAAGACCGATTTTATCGGCGGTTTCCTTGGATATTCCTATCGCGAGGATATATGCGATAACATCAGTAAGGTTATCTCGCCGATACTTGCCTTAGGAGCGCTTGTTCTTTCTGTTATCAGCTTTGTTCTGATTAAAGATTTTCAAAAGGCTGCCTCTACATTTGCGGCTGTTACCGCTATATGCGCTCCTGTATCCACTATGCTTGCAATTAATCTCCCCCTTATGCGCACTGCTAAAAAGCTTGTTTCCCGCGGCAGTATGATATCGGGACTTCCTGCCTGCAATGAGGTTTACGATACTAACTGCGTTCTTGTAAAATCTGCAGACCTTTTTCCAAAAGGCTCTATCCAGCTTAGCGCAATTAAAACCTTTGCGGCTGGCAGAATAGATGAGGTTATCCTTGATGCTGCAAGTGTTGTAATACGCGCCGAAAGTGACCTTTCTGAGGTGTTCCTTTCGGTCATAGGCGGCAGAAAGGATTTGCTGCGCTCGGTTGACAGCATAGTTTATGAAGAATCTATGGGTCTTAGCGCATGGGTGGATTCCAAAAGAGTTCTTATCGGAAACCGCGAGCTTATAAGACATCACGGAATAGATGTTCCTTCTAAGGATTATGAGGATAGGTATCTTAATAGTGGTATGGATATGGTTTACCTTGCAGAATCGGGCGAGCTTGTAGCAGTTTTCTTGATTCAGTATAAGCCGGGAGTACAAATTAAAAAGGCTATGAAAGCCTTGGAAAGCCTTGATATCGGTGTAGTTGTAGCATCAACTGACCCTAATATCAATGCCCAAAAGATTGCCCGCATCTTTGATGTTGATAGGGGTATGATTAAAACTGTTCCTGCTGATAAACAAGGGGAAACCGAAAAAGTTATGCGCCAGAGCAGTCGCGAAAATGTCGGAGCTGCAAGTATTTCGAGTTTTTCCGCCTTTGCTCAGACTATTTATGCAGCTATCAAGCTGAAATCTGTATCAGCGCTTGCAGTTGCTCTGCAAACCGTCGGAGTCATTTTGGGTTTTGCAGTCACGGCATTTTTCACCGTAATGTCAGGAAGTGTAGCTATTCCCATTGAGGGTGCTTTGCTTTATCAGCTATTCTGGCTTGCGGCAGTATCGGTGATACCTTCGTTTAAAAATGTTAAAATATAAATTGCGGTAAAATTTTACCCTGCTGATTCATATAAATCAGCAGGGTGTATTTTTTTGTGAAAATTTAAAATCCTTATTGAAATAAGAGCAGATATATAGTATAATATAGAAAATTGCATAAAATATATTAAAAAAGTTAGCAATTTTTATTATTTTCTCACATATAAGGAGCGTAGATAGCTATGAAACAGTACACGACAGAGAACATCAGAAACATCGCCTTAGCCGGTCACGGCGGGAGTGGAAAAACAACACTTGCCGAGGCACTGCTTTTTAAAGCGGGCGCGACCGACCGTTTCGGAAAGATTTCTGATGGAAATACAGTATGCGATTTTGACGCAGAAGAAATCAAGAGAAAAACTTCTGTTCTGTCAGCTGTCGCTCCTTACGAGTGGAAGGATTGCAAGGTAAATCTCATTGACACTCCGGGCGCTTTTGACTTTGAAGCGGGTGTTATTGAGGGTATAGCCGCATCCGACACAGTTATTATAGAGCTTTCGGGTAAATCGGGAGTAACTGTCGGCGCACAGCGTGCTTGGGATATAGCTCAGGAGCAGGGTAAATCCGTTATGTTCTTTATCTCTAAGCTTGACCGTGAAAGCGCCAACTTTATGAAGGTTTATAATGAACTTCGTGAACTTTACGGACACGCAGTTTGCCCCGTTGTCGTTCCGCACGGAAAAGAGGGACACGTTGAATGTTACATAGATATAGCCAAGCATAAGGCATTTGCCTATGATGATAAGGGCAATGAAACCGAAACCCCCGTTCCCGAGGATGCTTTCCTTGCCTCTGCGCACGATATGCTTGTTGAAACCGTTGCAGAATCCGATGAAGAGCTTATGGAAAAGTATTTTGCAGGCGAAAGCTTTACCGATGAGGAAATTATAAAGGGCCTTCGCCACGGAGTTTGCTCGGGAAAGGTTGCTCCCGTTTTTTGCGGCAGCGCGCTACTGCTTTCTGCAATAGATATGTTCCTTTATGCTATAAAACATTATGCTCCCTCTCCCGCTGATAAAAAGGCAGTCGGCTTTGACAAGGAGGGCAAAGAAACAGAAATTCTCTGTGATGAGAGCGCTCCCGCGCTTGTTCATATATTTAAAACTGTTGCTGACCCCTTTGTTGGAAAGCTTTCGTACTTCAAGGTGCTTTCGGGCAAAATCCAAAGCGATACCACTCTTGTGAACGCCAATAACGGACAGCAGGAGAAAATAGGCAAGCTTGTTCTTATCTGCGGTAAAAAACAAGAGGATGTTAAATTTGTCGGAGCGGGCGATATCGGAGCTGTTGCAAAGCTTGCATCAAGCGTTACGGGTGATTGCCTCTGCGCCTCGTCACGTCAGCTTAAATTAGCGGCTCTTAAATTCCCGCACCCCACCTTAAGTCAGGCAGTAGTTCCAAAAAATAAAGGGGATGAGGGCAAGATTTCACAGAGTATTCAGCGGCTTCGTGAAGAGGATCCTACTCTTGTATTTGCTACAAACCCCGAAACCCGTCAGCAGGTTATCTCAGGTCTGGGTGAACAGCATCTTGATGTAGTTGTTTCCAAGCTTAAATCTAAATTTGGCTTAGAGGTAGTTTTAGAAAAAGCGCGCGTCCCTTATCGTGAAACCATTAAGAAAAAGGTTAAGGTTCAGGGTAAATATAAGAAACAATCGGGCGGACACGGTCAGTATGGCGATGTATGGATTGAATTCGAGCCTTGCGAGGGCGATGATATGATATTTGAGGAGAAGGTATTCGGCGGAGCTGTTCCCAAGAATTTCTTTCCCGCAGTTGAAAAGGGTCTTCGCGACAGTATGGCAAAGGGCTTCCTTGCAGGATACCCGATGGTCGGCGTAAAGGCAACACTTGTTGACGGCTCTTACCACCCCGTTGATTCGTCTGAAATGTCCTTTAAGCTTGCTGCCAATGTTGCATATAAAAACGCAATGGCAGAGGCAAATCCCGTTCTTTTAGAGCCCGTTGTCAAGCTCACAGCCAAGGTCCCCGAGGCCAACACGGGCGATATTATGGGAGATCTTAATAAGCGCCGCGGCCGCGTTCTCGGTATGACTCCCATCGGCAGAGGAATGACAAGTATTGAAGCTGAAGTTCCTATGTCGGAAACCGATGATTTTACAACGGTTCTGCGCTCTGTAACACAGGGCAGAGGCAGCTTTGAAATGGTCTTTGAGCGCTATGAGCAGCTCCCCTCAATGCTTGAGGAAAAGGTCATTTCCGACAATAAAGCTAATATTGATGAATAAACTAAAAAGCCGCAGGATAATTCCTGCGGCTTTGCTTTTGTTATTTTAGGCTTCCATAGCCTTAAGAAATGCTTTTTTGTCTTCTGCCTTGTAGAATGCAGAGCCTGCAACAAGTGTGTCGGCACCGTTTTCTTTGCAGATTTTTCCGGTTACTAAATCAACTCCGCCGTCAACCTCAAGTCGGCAGGATTGATTAACTTCATTAAGCTTTTCTTTGATAGCCTTGAGCTTAGGCATCATATTTTCCATAAACTTCTGTCCGCCAAATCCCGGCTCAACCGTCATAACAAGAACAAGATCAACATCCTTGAGAAATGGCTCAATAGCAGAAAGCTGCGTTGCGGGTTTAACCGAAATTCCCGCTTTAACTCCCATTTCCTTTATCTTTTTAAGAGCAGCTGCGGTGTTCTCAGCGGTATCAGCCTCAACGTGGATAGTGAGATAATCCGCGCCCGCCTTAGCAAACTGTTCAACATAACGGATAGGCTTGTCAATCATAAGATGAACATCAAGTGTCATATCGGTAGCCTTGCGAATTTCGGAAACAACAGAGTAACCAAAGGAAAGGTTGGGAACGAATGTTCCGTCCATAACATCAATATGTATCCACTTAACACCGTTTTCTTTTGTTTTCTGAATATCCTCGCCGAGGTTTAAAACATTGGCTGCAAGGATGGAAGGGGAGAGAATAGTCATTTTAAAATCTCCTTATTGTTAAGTCTTTTGCCAACAGCTCCGCCGGGATGAATGAGAGCAAACTGCTCTTTCTGATAACCGATCTCCTCAATAACAGCAGTCTGAAGAGCGTGGAAAAGTATACACAGAGCCGTGGTGCTGGTGGTGCCCTGCATATTGAACTTGTCTGTTTCACGATTGACGTGCTGCTTAATAACAACATCGGCAGCCTCGGCAAGGGGGGACTCAAGGTTTTCGGTTATGGTAATGATGTAAACTCCTTTTGCCTTGCAGATGTCAACAATGGGGAAAAGCTCCCTTGTGCTTCCGCCGCGTGATGCAAAAATCATAACATCTCCCTTCTGCAGATAACCTGTTGCTCCATGAACAGCCTCGGCAGGGGAAATGAATCTTGCAGGTCTTTCAATGCAGCACATAAGATGTGCAAAATGCTGGCAGGCAATTCCTGAATGTCCGCAGCCTGCAGCTCCAATTCTCTCGGCATTACTCAGTAGCTCAACAGCCCTTGAAAACTGTGTTTCGTCAAGATAATCTTTCATTTCGGTAATGCACTGAGCCTCAATATCATATGCTGCTTTTGCTGCAGCAAGCGCTTCTTTGCTTATCATAAATTTTACCTCGCTTTTTAATATAACATTATCTATGTATAATAATAATTTTTTACAAGGTTCTTTTCAAGTTGCATTTCTAACAACGATTTTGCTAAAATCAATTATATTTTTGTGCTAATTAACAAAAGAAAAGAGTTTTTTTAAAAAGATATTGAATGATTTGAAAAATTAAAGTATAATTTAAGTAGAAAATTTTTGACGAAAGTAGGGGATTTTTTTGCCAGAAAAAAGAAAGATAACACCGCCATTTTTTGAGATTGGCCCTAAGTCTTATCTTTATGGCGACGATGTTATAGAGCTCGCTATTGCTGCGGACAAGGCATCAGAAAAATATGGCGTAAATATTATTTTTACAACTCCGGTTGTAGATATTAGAAGAGTAAAGGAAAATACAAAAAATATTTTTGTATTTGCTCCTCATATGGACCCCCTTTATCCCGGTCGTGGACTTGCCGACACACTTCCTGAGTCACTTGTTGCCGCAGGGGCAGATGGTGTTATGCTCAACCATTGTGAAAAGCCTTTGGAATTTGATGTTCTTAAGGAAACAATTGCCCGTGCTGACGAGGTAGGTCTTACCACCATCGTTTGCGCAGATTCTCTTGCAGATGCAAGCAAGATTGCAACCTTAAAACCCGATATCATTGTTGCTGAGCCCTCTGAGCTTATCGGAACGGGTGTTAGTGTCGGCCCTGAATATGTTGAGGCTGCAACAAAGTCAGTTAAGGATGTCGACAGCGATATTCTTGTTCTCACCGCTGCAGGAATTTCCAATGGTGAGGATGTTTATAACACAATTATTTCGGGAGCTGATGCAACAGGCTCGTCTTCTGGAATTGCAAAGGCAGAGGATAGAGCTGCTATGGTTGATGAAATGATCGCCGCTGTTGCCCGTGCATATAGCGAGCGTCATGATAATAAGTAATTTTAGGAGGAACTAAAAATGGAATTTAAAGTATTTCAGAAAGAATTAGAGCTTCAGTCCCGCGGATGGATTCCCACTTTCCACGATGTATCTAAAGAGGTTGTGGAGATCGTTAAGGCTTCCGGCATTAAGAACGGAACTGTTTGTATCGCATCTCACCACACCACCTGCTCGGTTATGATTCAGGAGTGCTCTCACGATATCGACACCTTCGATTTAGAGTATCTCCAGCATGACCTTCTCGATATTATGCGCAAGCTCATCCCTGATTACACAGATGAGGGCGATTATCGTCATCCCGGTCCTATCCACGCTCAGTTCGGCCGCTATGTTAAAGAGCCTGGTAACTACACCAGCATGAATACTGATGGTCATCTCCGCAGTGTATTCTTCGGCCGTAGCGAAACTATGACCATTAAGGACGGAGTTCTTGATGGCGGTGAGTTTGCTCACATCTATTTCATTGACTGGGACCACGTTCGTGCTCGTCACCGTCAGCTCAATGTTACCGTTATGGGTACAACTGATGATGTTGAAGACCGTAAGTGGAATAACGGCGAGGTTGTAAACACCCTTCGCAAGTTTACCGACGAAGAAGTTGCTTACGATGAGAGATTTGACCTTCAACTCAAAAGATAAAAACCTTTAAGAAAGAGGAAATAACAGTGTCTGTTTATTTGTCGGTTGACTTAGGCACAACGGGTTGCCGCAGTATTTTGTTTGACCAAAATCTATGCGAGCTATCCGCCGCCTATGAAGAATATGGACTTATAACACCTAAGGAAAATTGGGTTGAACAGGATGCGCAGCTTTGGTGGGAACTTATGGTGCGCACCTCTCAGTCTGCTATTTCTCAGTCGGACATAAATCCTTTGGATATAAAGGCAATTTCTATAAGCTCTCAGTCCGAAACGCTTGTTCCCGTTGATAAGGAGTTTAACCCTATTTGCAATGCAATAAGCTGGCTTGATAACAGAACAGGCCAAGAGGTTAAGGAAATCGAAAAAGATTTCGGAAACGATAAAATATGCAGAGTTATGGGCAAGCCTGCTACTACTACATACACGCTTCCTAAGCTTCTGTGGCTAAAGAAACATCAGCCTGAGATTTTTAATAGCGCTTATAAATTCTTAATGCCTATGGATTTCCTTATTGCAAAGCTTACAGGGCGATGTATTACCGACCATAGTATGGCATCGGGAACGCTGCTTTACGATTTAAAGAACTTCTGTTGGTATAAAGAATTTCTCGATTTTTACGGAATCGAGGAAGAAAGACTTCCCGAAATAGCTTTTGCAGGTACAAATGTTGGTAAGGTACTTCCCGAGGTTGCAGAGCTTTTGGGAGTCAGCCCTGAATGTACGGTTGCTGTCGGCGCGCAGGACCAAAAATGCGCCGCATTTGCCGCGGGTCTGCGCGATGGCGTTATGACCATTTCGCTTGGTACTGCCACGGCTATCGAAAAACGCTGGACCGAGGCTAAAACCGAGGAGAATCACGGCGTCAGCTGGTGCGGCTATGTTGAGGAAAACGCTTTTGTAACAGAGGGTGTTATTAACACGGCGGGAACCTGCCTGCGCTGGGTGCGTGACCAGTTCTTTAAGGGCGAAAAATATCGCCTTATCGATGAAGAGGCGTTTGCATCGCTCGAGAGTGGAAGCTCGCTTCTGTTCTATCCTCATTTAAGCGGAGCGGGTGACCCCGATTTCTACCCCGAAAGTACAGGCGTTTTCTATGGAATTAATCTTGCTACCAATAGGGGAGACTTTGCGCTTTCGGTTATGGAGGGTATAGCCTTCCAGATTCGTGTTATACTTGAGGCTATGCAGGCTTACGGTAATGTGCATACGCTGATTATTTTTGGCGGCGGCGCAAAGAGTGAGCTGTGGAGTCAGATTATTGCTGACGCTACGGGACTTAAAGTTTCCATTCCAAAAACTCCGGAAGCCGCGGGCGCAGGAGCCGCAATGCTTGCCGCTAAGGCAGTAGGAGAAGATTTAGAGCCTCTTGATATACTGCATATTTATGAGCCTTCCGAAAGATGCGAGGCATATAACAAAAAATATGCTAAATTCAGAGAAATTGAAAAGAAACTTTGGGATTAATTTAAAGGAGCCTGTCGAAAAGACAGGCTCCTTTTTATTGCCATAATACACAAAATATGTTATAATTATTTACAAACATAAAGTTGGATTTTGTTGTGGCATTTTATTTGCTGTTGGTGGCGGTAATAATCACTGCATGTGTTATATTTCATGGCGTATCGGGTAAACTTGGTATTCCAATGCTGTTTGCCTTTATTTTGCTTGGAATGATTTTTGGGTCAGATGGAATATTAAAAATACCGTTTGAAGATTACTATTTTGCAGAACAAATATGCACTGTTGCGCTTATTATTATAATGTTTTACGGCGGATTCGGTACTAATTGGAACCACGCAAAGCCTGTTGCTGCTCACGCAATTTTACTTTCCTCGCTTGGAACTGTTTTAACAGCGTGTCTTGTAGGGATATTTTGTCACTTTGTATTAAAAATCGAGTTTGCTGAAAGCTTCCTGCTGGGCGCGGTTATCAGCTCAACCGATGCTGCGTCTGTTTTCTCAATACTTCGCTCACGCAGACTTAACTTAAGGTATGGAACCGCCTCGCTTTTAGAGGTTGAAAGCGGAAGTAACGACCCCTTTTCCTATATGTTGACGGTTTTGGTGCTTTCTTTTATGAATGGCTCCGC
>JAXJQH010000032.1:0-10982 GCA_036311245.1 Oscillospiraceae bacterium
ACTTGTGGGTAAGGATGAAAAGGCGGGGTAAGAGCCCACCGGGGCGCAGGTGACTGCGCCCGCTGTGTAAACCCTATCCGAAGCAACATCCGATGGAAGAAAAGGCTATATAGGGGCTGCCCGTCCCTCTTTTCTTCGGGTGGCGAAGAGACAGTCGGCAACGGCTTGTCCAAGATAGATTGTCACACTCGACAGAACCCGGCTTATAGGTCTGCTCAAAAAACAGGCAACCTTTCAAGGTTGCCTGTTTTTTTATTCGATATTAGTTTTTCTGTTTTTGCCTCGCAGGAGCCAGCCGATAAGCATAATTACCGCAAATACGATAAGATACCAGACGCAAGCCATTCTGTGCGCATCTATGCAGGCGTAAATCATAAACACCGAACCTGCGAGCGCAAGGATAGGCAGAACAAAGCGGCGCATAAAGTTTTCGTCTTTTTCTTTTGCCATCCAGGAGATGAAAATAGGCAGATAGAATGCGTAAATAGTAACTATGGGGATTTCGGTGGGGTCAAATACAAAGGGACCGCTCCAGGTTCCCGCAAGGTTGGAAAGATAGAAGTAAACTCCCCAAGCGGCGCATACCAAAAGACCCATTACCGAGGAATTGGAAACGCAGTTGGTTTTCTCATCAACCTGTGAGAAAATCTCAGGACGGGGACCTTCTCCGCGAGCTGCCATAGAATACATTCCGCGGCAGCAGCCGAGCATAAGACCGTTAAGAGTTCCCATACAGGAAATTGCTATAAAGAGATTAAGAACATTTCCGAGCACATTGCCAAAAACTCTGGTAAATGCGGTAGTTGCGCCCTTGTCAGCAAGAACCTGATTGCTCTCGCCGCCCGCAACGCCTATGTAATAAGCTAAGTAAATTGCAATAATGATAATTCCGCCCGCAATGAGCGCAATAGGAAGATTCTTTTTGGGATTTTTAAGCTCGGCATTTATTGAGGTTGCAATAATCCAGCCCTCGTATGCAAAGGCGGTTGCACAGACAGCACCGAGAAGTGGATTTCCAACTACCTCATATCCAACAGCGGCCTGTGTGAAGTTGTTTGCAAGAGTTCCGTTTGCAAGTCCGAAAATAATTCCGCCGACAGCCATAAGAACAAGAGGAATAAGCTTTATAACGGTAGCCGAAACCTGAAATTTACCCGCAAGCTTTGGAGAAAGAACATTTAGCGCATATGCCGCAACGAGATACAGCATCATTAAAACCATACACTCAGGTCCAAGCAGAGGCTCAGCGCCTGCTGCATCAGCAAGACCTAAAAGCGGAAAAGCAGGAGCAACAGATTTAATAAACACAAGGGTATATCGCGCCGATAACCACGCAAGAGCAATAGTCATAGTAGGATAGTAAATAAAGGTTGCAAACCAGCCAATCATATAGGCATAGCCTTTTCCGACAGTTGCCTCAGCATAGTCAACAAGTCCGTTAACCTTTTGGTATTTCTGCGCCATCGAGCTGAATGCAAGGATGCAGACCAGCATAATAAGACCGCCGATAAGCCATGCAAGAATTCCCAGAGGCATATCGCCGCCTGTTTTCTGAAGAACAGTTTGTGCTTTAAAGAATACTCCCGAGCCTATAACAATACCAACCACCATACAGATAGCAGTAATCAGTCCGTATTTTTTAGTAAGCTTTGTTTCCATAATCCCTCTCCTTTTTAGTAGGATTTTTTATGCTTTGAGTTTAACACATTTTTATAAAAAAGCAAGATTTTTTTGTAAAAAGTCTTCTCATTTTTACTGTTTGCAACAAAACACCGCTTTTTGCCCGTTTTTGTAGGAATTCTCGTCATAAAAACGGCAAGCGCCCTCTTTTAAGAGGGCGCTTTGTCGGTAGATTTAATTTTCAGGCAGGAAATTCTCAAAAGTTCGGGTAGGAAAGGCTTTTGAATATTTTTCAAAATTTTCCTTGTCCGTAAATGTCCAGCCCGAGCTGTGAGCTCCCAACAGCACGCAAAGGCGGCGGAAGGGATTGCTTTCGTATTTGTATTCATACGCCACAAAATCGGGGCGCGACAAGAAATTTAAAAGCAGGCAGGAAAGAGCCTTCATATGAATTCCCTTTTCCTTGAAATAGCCTGACGAGAGCTGACCGCGGCAGATATCCTTTCTGTGCCTTCTGTACCACATAACAGCAGGCGGATAAAAGGACTGCATAAAATATTTACCCTTATAATTTTTGAGTATCTCATTCGCGGCTCTGCAAAGAGGCGCGCAGGTTTTGGGGCTTTTGGTTTTAAACTCTATCATAAGCGGCACTCTGCCATCTACAAGCCGTAAACATTCATAGAGTGTCGGAATTTTATGATTTGTACCCCCGAGCGAAAGCTCTTTAAGCTCGCTTAAGGTTTTTTCCTCTATTATTCCCGAAACGCCGCACATACGGTCTAAAGTATCATCGTGGAAAACCACCACCTTGCCATCGCGGGTTATATGAATATCTATCTCAATGGCTATTCCCCTCTCAGCCGCCGCCTCAAAAGCGGGCAGAGAGTTTTCGGGGGTGTCCTTAAAAATCGAGTGCAGACCTCTGTGGGCGATAATAAGCCCCTGCATCATTTTTCTGTCGGGATGGCGGCGCAGCGCGGGAAAAACAAGAAACAAAACAAGCGCCAAAAGAGCCGCCAGAACAATTAAAATTGTAATTAAAAAAGGCATAATTTATTCCTCTACATCAAAGCTTTCAAGAACAGATGCGCGCTTCTCTGGCTTTACATCGCCGTGGCGCACAAGCGACATTGTTACAAATGACAGCGCCGAGAAAAGAACGGCATAAGGGAACAGCACCGAATAGCCAAAGCCGAGCCTATCAATAAGAAAGCCCGAAAGCAGCGGAGTTGTTATCTGAGCCGCCATTGAAAAGGTGTAATAAAGTCCCGTATATTTTCCTACATCAGAGCCGCTGCTCATTTCAACAACCATAGGATAGGAGTTGACATTGATAGCCGCCCATCCAATGCCTACAAGTCCGAAAATCGCGTACATAACGGGGGTCTGCTCTCTTATTGCTATGGCAATGGCATAGCAGACGGTCATCATCACAATACCAAGCAGCACCGTTTTCTTTCTTCCAAGCTTGCTTGAAAGAAAGCCGAGCGGAACAAAAGCCGCAATGGCAGATATGGTTGCTGCCAAAAGGAAGCTTGAAGATGCTGCTAAGTCAACCTTCCATATCTCAACGCAGTAGCGCGAAAATGCTGTTGTAACAGCATTGTATGCCATAAACCAAAGGAAAACAGACAGCAGAATTAGAACAAGGCTCTTTTTAACGGGGGCGGGCATTTTGCCGCCTACCGCTACCCTTTCAGGCTCGTCCTCGACGTGCGGCAGGTTGTTTTCCCGTACTGTGAAAACCAAAATCAGCACCGATACAAGCATAAATGCAGCAACAACCAAAAATACAGGCAGGAAGGACTGATCCTCTGAATAAACCGTTTCACCAGCAGCGTTTTTGTCGCTTTTAAGCATAAACATCATAACAATGGTTGAAAAAATTCCACCAAGATAGCCAACTAAGTTTATTATAGCATTAGCCTTGCTGCGAAGCGGCTTTTCGGTAACATCAGGCATATAAGCGACCGCAGGTGTACGGTACATTGCCATAACAATAAGGATAAGCACCAAGGAAATAAGAAATCCATTGAAATTTCGGCTTTCCTCAAAGAGCGCCATAACAACCATCAAAATAACCGCCCCAATAGTTCCTAAAAGAATATAGGGCGTGCGCTTTCCAAGCCTTGTGTGCGTTCTGTCCGAAATGGCGCCAAACAGCGGCAGCATAAATATGGCAAGAACATTATCAATGGACATAATGGCATTTGCCGCAAAGGTGCCAAGTCCGAAAATGTTTTCCAGCACATATGGAATAACCTGGTCATAAAACTGCCAGAATGCCAGAATGGACATAAAGGCAAAACCAATGAGCACTGTGCGTTTGTAATTTAGTTTCATAAAAAGCCTCCGAAACTTTATTTCTATTATTCAGTTTTGCTTGCGAACAATGGTATATTCATCTCCAAAGCGAAAAAACGGGCATTCTCTCCGCCTTTGCGTAAGAAAACCCGCCATTTCATCCTCGTCAAGCTCTACGTCACAGGCATAGCTGTCCGTATCCTCGTCGTAATAATAATTCATACAAAGCTCGCAGCAGCTCTGCATTTCTTTTGACTTTGCCATTATTTACCTCTTAGAAAATCAATAAATCTCTGAAAACGACTCCTTCTCGGGCCCCACTTTGAGCCAACCGATTTGTGCAGCCTGCGGTTTGGCACCATAGGCTCTAAATTTATCGTTTTAGACCTTTTTCTTCGCACGCCGCTTGCGCCGCCAAAGACGACTTGCGGCTGCTCAAAAAAATTCGTGGGTATTCTTCTGTTCAAAATCCTCGATTTTTTCTTCTGCTCCTTCGCCGCTCGCAGCAACCTGCTGAGTGGGGACAATATTTGACACCGACTCGGTAACACTCTTAAGATTTAGCTCAACAGTTCTTATTCTGTTTTCGCAAACCCTGTTCATATCAGAAAGGTTTCTCTTTAAGGTTTCAAGCTCGCCGCTTGCGCCTGCGATTTCTCTTAATGTGTCTGCAACGGTTTTTTCTGTGTTTCTGCGGATATCCTCTGCCTCGGCCTTTGCCTTGTCAACGATATCGGCAGCCATTTTTTTAGCTTCCATAATAGTTTTGCCGACATCCTTGGCAATCTCGGCATACTTTGCGCATTTTTCGGCATACTGTTCATTTTCGGCAATAAGCTTGCTAATCTGCTCGTTTTTAATATTAAACTCGCGCTCATTATCTAAAATTATGCGGCGATTTTCGTTATTTTCTTCAAAAAGGCGGCTTTTGGAAATATTTGCATCTGCAAGCTCTGCCTTTATTTTCTGAAGCTGGTCCTCAAGTGCCTCTTTTTCAGCCTTTAAGGCATCTCTTTCCCCTAAAAGACTGTCCCGCTCAGCTGTGAGCGCCTCTATGTTTTCGGCAGCTTCCTTTTCATTCTTTTCCTTTTCGCTTGTCAGCGCATAGATATAGTCAATGACATCCGCCTTGTGAAAACCAAGTGCCTGTTTTCTAAAATTTTCCAGCATTTCTTTCTCTCCCTTTAATTTTAATGGGTTATCGGTGTCGCATTTTATCACAATTTAGTATATTTATTTTATTGTAGCATAGTTTTTTTCGAAAAACAATAGAAACTTACTCAAAAATAAAGTCCCGCGCATAGCGCGGGACTTTATAAAGACTTTCTTATTTGCAGTTAAATCCGAAATAAGCATTTGCATTGTTAAAGCAGATGCCCTTGACAATTTGCTCTAAGAGCTCAGGGTCATTGGGATACTCGCCGTTTTCTACCCAGTTTCCTAAGAGGTTGCAGAGAATCCTGCGGAAATATTCGTGACGTGTGTAGGAAAGGAAGCTGCGGGAATCGGTGAGCATACCCACAAAGTTTCCTAAGACGGAAAGGTTAGCTAAATCGGTAAGCTGCTTCTGCATTCCTGTCTTGGTGTCGTTAAACCACCAGGCAGAGCCGTGCTGAATTTTGCCTGCCGCCTCTGTTCCCTGGAAAGCTCCGATGACTGTTCCGATAAACTCGTTGTCATTGGGATCAAGGGAATAAATAATGGTTTTGGGAAGGCTGTCCGATGTATTTAGTGTATCAAGGAATTTAGCAAGCGCTGCGGAGCACTCTTTTTTGGAAATAGTATCAAAGCCTGTATCGGGTCCAAGCTTTTTAAACATCTTGGCGTTTGTATTTCTCAGTACATTATAATGTATCTGCATAACCCAGCCGCGACGGGCATACTGAGCGCCAAAGAAAAGCAGAAGAACAGTCTTGTACTTTTCAGCCTGCTCAACACTAATCGCCTTGCCCGAGAGTGCTGCTTTGAAAATCTCATCAGCCTCTTTGGTGGTTGCAGGAGTGCAGACAGCATAATCAAGTCCGTGGTCGGATGCACGGCAGCCCATCTCGTGGAAAAGGTCAATTCTCTTTTCGGTCTCAGAAAGAAGGTCAGCAAGAGACTCAATGTTTTTGCCGCAGACCTCAGAGAATTTCTGTATGTACTCTGCAAATCCGTCTTTGTCGATGTTTACCATTTTGTCGGGGCGGAATGAGGGAACGACCTTGCAGTCAAATCCTTCTTCGTCTTTGAGGGCTTTATGCCACTCGAGGCTGTCGCAGGGGTCATCGGTTGTTCCGATAACCTTGACATTTGATTTTTCAATAATGCTGCGAACTCTCATGTCCTCACTCTGAAGCTTTGCGTTGCAAACCTCCCAAGCCTCGTCTGCAGTTTTGGCAGAAAGGGGCTTATTAAAATTAAAGTAACGCTGAAGCTCTAAATGAGTCCAGTGATACATAGGGTTGCCGATAGCAAGGGGCAGGGCCTCTGCAAAACGCTGAAACTTAATTCTGTCATCTGCATCGCCGGTAATCTCCTCCTCGGGAACACCGTTGGAGCGAATCATTCTCCATTTATAATGGTCGCCGCCGAGCCAGGCCTGAGTAATGTTGTCAAACTTTCTGTTCTGAGCAATCTCAGCGGGGTTAATGTGGCAGTGATAGTCAATAATAGGCATATCTGCTGCATATTCAAAGTACAGCTTTTTAGCTGTTTTTGTTTCAAGCAGAAAATCCTTGTCCATAAATTTTTTAGCCAAATCGATACACTCTCCTTAAAATCCATTTGTATTTTTTATATTATACATCGGCGAAAAGCATAAGTCAAGCAATATCACTAAACCTACTCCATCTGTATTACCACAACGGTGATATCATCCTCTGCCGCCTTGCTGTCGCATTTCGCCGCACTCTCTCCCAAGAGCTCTGCAAGCTGCTGTGGCGTTTTGTCGGCATTTTTTCTGAGTAAGCTCTCTATTTGGTTGTCCGAAAGAGCACAAAGCCCGTCCGACCCCATTACCACCACATCACCGCGCGAAAGGCGCAGCTCTGCGCCGCGCACCCGCGCCGAGCCGAGTATTCCTAACGGGAGCGAGCCCATTTCCACCTTTGAAACCCTCTTGCCCCGCCTAAAAAAGCTGGGGGCAGCACCCGCTTTTTTTAAAAGTACACTTGCGCTGTATAAATCAAATACCGCCGCATCGAGGGTGGAAAGAGTTTCGTCCTCAGACTTTAGCATAAGAGCTGAGTTTACAAGAGAAACGCAGTTTTCAACACTAAAGCCAAGACCTAAAAACCGCGAAACGAGCGACACCGTCATTTTACTGTCGAGCGCCGCACTTTTGCCGTGTCCCATTCCGTCACTTAAAATTACTGCAGAAAAGCCGTTGTGCAGCGAAAGAGTGGCAAAGCTGTCCCCGCAGACATTCTCACCCTGCGCCGTTTTCTGAAAACTGCCGATTTCAATGGTGTAGGGCGGCTCTTCTGAAAAACTAAGCCTTGTGAGGTCCTCGGTTTTAAGCAGACTTCCCTGAAGCATTGGCGTGCCGCAGATTTCGGAAATGCTCTCGCAAAGCTGCGAGCTGTCTATCTTTTCGGCATCATCTGAAAGACAGTAAAATTCAACCGTTTTACGCCCGAATCTGTCAATGGGGCAGGAAACATCCCGCACCTCTATTCCTTCGCGCGCAAGGCTGCCGCTTATCCTGCCCTCGGTTTCGCGGTCGCACATTGTCAGTGAAAGCTCCTGCGACATTTCGCACAGTAGCTTGGAAATCCCGCCAAACTGCTCGGTGACCACATCCTTAAGCTGCCTTGTGCGCAGCGCCGCCTGAGC
Source organism: Oscillospiraceae bacterium (assembly GCA_036311245.1). Lineage (GTDB taxonomy): Bacteria > Bacillota > Clostridia > Oscillospirales > Ruminococcaceae > SIG578. Next base: position 7,744 of record JAXJQH010000032.1, read on the forward strand.
GTCAGCACAGCTTCTGTGATATGCGCCGTTAATTTCTGAGATAAGCTGAGTCATTTTAGTACAGCGGCGGCGAAGCAGGTCGGGAACATTCTCAGGCTCTATCCTGCCGCTGCGGCGCAGCGCGGGTATCATATGGTTAAAGCTGTCCATAGTATCGCTGTAAGCGCTATCCCAGCAATTTAGCTTCATTCCGCAGCGGCGGCAAACTCTATCCGCTGCCGAGGAAAACACCTTGTCCATATCGTTTCCGCTTTTCTGAGCAAGTCTGTCTGACATTTCACACAGCGACTGCGAGGTTTCAGAGAGCGCCTTTGAAACAAAGGAGAGGCGCGAGGCAAGATATCTGTTCGGATAATACTCCCCGCCCGCAGTACCCGGGAAATAATATCCCAAAAGCTTGAGTGTGCGCTGCGGGGTAAAAAGAAAAACAATAGCCGCAACAAGCGCCTCATACACAAAATAAAGCTGCTGACTACCCGCTCCCACTACCGATACTGAAAGAACGGCGCAAAGCAAAAAAAGAATTGCAACAGCATATCTTGAAAATGTGCTGAAAAGTCCCGATAACATTCCGCCAAGTCCCAGAGCCATTACAAAAAATCCGCCGTCAGCGCTCTGCACCGAAAGTGCCGCGCCGACCGCAAGTCCCGCGCAGGCGCCCCCGAGCGTTCCAAGGCTATAAGACATCGCCATTATAACAAGTGCGGCAATAACATGCCCTACCGAAATAAAACCTACAACTATCTGTGACAGAGAAATCAGCGAAAGCGCTGCGCAGACCGAGAGCGCAACCACATTTTCGGCATTTTGCAATGCGCCGCCCCTTTCAAACACCTCGCAAAGACGGGCGATAAAATAAACCGCCCCGCCGCAAATAACGCACTCTGAAATTAGAAACAGCACATCGTAAACCGTTGATTCATATGTAAATAGCACAACCGCGCCCACCGCAAGGTTTACGGCTCCCGCCACCGTTGGCAGACTCCAGCGTTTCTCCCCATCAAAAAACGCAGCGAATGCCCATTTTATTGCCGCCACTATCAGAATTTCGGCAATATATCTTACCGAGCCGTCAGAAAGCCCTTGCGCGAAATATCCAAATCCCGCTCCGAGAAGGGCAAAAAAACTGTATTTCCCCTTTAGCGCCGCAACAAGTGACACTCCAAAGGGAGAAATCTCCTGCGCCACTCCTGCTCCTGCAAAAATTGCGCCGAAAACCGCCGCAAGTGCGGATTTTATTATTTCCTTTCGTGCATTTTCTGAAATTCGGGACATTATTCCCTCTTTTCCCTTTTCTACTGCGGCAGCTTGTGTGCGTTTCATTTTTTAACGTCCTTTCCATTTGATTTTACGGGAATACCATTATACTCCCCGCAAAAACCGATAAGTGTCAAATTCCGCGGGCAGAATTTTGCTGTTTTGCATACATTTAGAATGATTTGCTCTTTTTTTGCCGTAGTTTTGCGCATTTTGACTATTTTTTGCAAAACAAAAAAACAGACCGCACCACAGTGCGGTCTGTTTTTCTTTTTCTTATTACTTCTCTGCCTCAAAGGATTTGCAGTCAACACACTCGGGAACGGTGGGGTCCTTCTCGTGAGTTCCGATGTTTACCTGGTCAAGGGTGCAGAAGTTCTCTTTCTTACTGTTAAACTTACACTGTTCAACTGTGCAGTAAATGGACTTGTTGGGAGTATTATTCATTGTTTTCACCTCCACAAATAGTATCTGCGAAGGCCCACAAAATATTCGTTAAAATTTTTTAATTGTTTTTTTAAAAATAGTGTGCTATACTGCTTAAAGAACATTAAAGGAGCAATATTATGGATATTTTTACCGAAACCTTAGTAAAGAGAAAATTCAGCCCAAAGGACAAAAGCAGGATAAAGCTTATTTTTGCCTCTCTGCTTATCTCTTCCGTCGTTTTTATTCTTGTTATTCCCTTTTTTGCGCTGACACATGGCCTTGCCTATATCACAACCGTTTCTTTCGTTGTTTATGCGATTATAATTTTTGCAGTTTGGCACAAGCTTAAGTCAATGCAGCTTGAATTTGAATACATAATCACAAACGAGTCTATGGATGTGGATAAAATTGTTGCTCAGAAAAAGCGCGACCGCCTCATTTCCTTTGACCTTAAAACGGTTGAGGAGGCAGGCAGATATGTTTCCGCCTCTTTTGAGGGCAGAAGCTTTGACACCACCATTCACGCCGAGAAAAACCTCGATGGACACGACAACTTTTACATTCTGCTTTCGCACCCTACCCACCGCCGCTCTCTTGTAATTTTCACTCCCGACGAAAAGATGCTCTCGGCGCTTTTAAAAACCCTGCCCCGCCAGGTTTCTAAAAGCCTTCCCTCAAGCTTAAATTAAACTTCTCGCCCGCCTTATTCAGGCGGGCGTTTTCTTTTCGGAAAGCAGCGCGCGCACTGCAAGACATTTGCCACAGATAATGCGGGAGAGCGCGGCGGGCGCAGTTACTACTCCGAGTGCCAAAAAGATGTTAAGCCAAAGTCTGAGCCTCAGCGTAAAAAACCAAGCTCTTCGCTCAGCGGTTATTTTTTTGGAAGCGCCAAACAGCTTTTTTGAGTTGCCGAGCGCAAACAGATAGCGCACCGCGCTGTACCTCTCGCAAAAAATAAAATACAAAACAAGCGCAAGGCATAGCCACACCACCGATAAAATGAGTGTTGCTGCTGCAAGCGCCTGCTGCCCCAAATACTCTGAGCCGAGCAAAAGGCTCACTCCTATGCAAAAGGCAGGCGCTGACAAAAATGCTACCCCCGCCAAAAGCTTGCGAGCAAAAATCCGCACGCTTATAAGCACACTTGAAAAATAAATCCTCGGCGAAAGAAAATAAAAAAGCACCGCGCCTATGGGCAACGCCCGCCTTTCCTCTATTAAATATGCGCACCAGCGGACTGTTCCCTGATAAATCGGACATACTATAAACAGTAGCAAGGCCAGAAAAACGAGAGCGCTCGGCGCTGCTAAAACCGCCGCCTGCACACCCCTTTCAAGCCCGCTTGCAGCCGCAAGCAGAAAATCGGGAAGCGCATTTGAAACGGGAATTGAAATGCTGCCCGCAGGCGCAACCGCGCTGCCGTAAACCTCACTTACCTCAGGCACTCTCATAAGGTTGTCCACAGCCATAACTGCAATGGCGCACAGAGCCGCCGCAGACAGAAGTACAGATGTAAAAAACAGAGACTCGCTTTTTCCCGCAAGGCTTTTAAG
>JAXJQH010000033.1:0-5978 GCA_036311245.1 Oscillospiraceae bacterium
AATGAACTGCGAGGGAAGAACCTTTAAAGGCTGTCTTTATTTTGGACTAATGCTAACTGAAAATGGACCCAAGGTTATAGAATACAACTGCCGTTTTGGTGACCCCGAAACTCAGGTTGTGCTCCCGCTTTTGGAAACAGACCTTCTTTCTGTTATGCAGGCAGTAACATATGAAAGACTTTCTGAAATTGATGTTAAATTCAGTTCTGAAAATGCTTGCTGTGTTATTATGGCATCAAATGGCTATCCCCAAAAGTATGATAAAGGCTTTGAGATTTCCATTCCTGAGGAAATCTGGGATAAGGTTTATGTAGCGGGCGCTGAAATTAAAAATGGCAAGCTTGTAACCAGCGGAGGAAGAGTTCTGGGCGTTACTGCTGTTGCCAAATCTCTTAAAAATGCAGTTTCAGATGCTTATAAGCTTGTAAAGGAAATTCACTTTGCAAACGCATATTATCGTAATGATATAGGTGCAAAAGCGCTTAAAGCAGGGGAGGGTAAATAGAATGGTATACAGAGTGTTTGTAGAAAAGAAGAAAGAGCTTGCTAACGAAGCAAAGGCTCTTTTAAACGATGCCCGTACTCTTCTCGGCATTACTTCACTTACCGATGTTAGAATTTTCAACCGCTATGATGCAGAAAATATAACCGAAGAGCTGTTTGACTATGCAAAGAATACGGTTTTCTCTGAGCCTCAACTCGATGTTGTTTCAGATGAGCTTACTGCTCATGGCGCTATCGTTTTTGCTGTTGAATTTCTCCCTGGTCAGTTTGATCAACGCGCAGACTCAGCTGCTCAGTGTATCCAAATAATTTCTCAGGGCGATAGACCCACTATTCGTGCTGCAAAGGTGTACGCATTATACGGAAATATTTCTGATGCCGAACTTTCCGAAATTAAAAAGTATGTTATTAACCCTGTTGAAGCAAGAGAGGCTACTCTTGAAAAACCCGACACTCTTGAAATGGAATATACAGTTCCCACCGAGGTTAAGGTTCTTGAAGGCTTCTGTGAGCTTGACGAAAAGGGACTTGAAAATTTCATTTCTGAATATGGTCTTGCTATGGATGCTGCTGATATTGAATTCTGTCAACAGTATTTTAAAACAGAACAGCGCGATCCTACCATTACTGAAATCAGAATGATTGACACCTATTGGTCGGATCACTGTCGTCACACAACTTTTAATACTGTTATAGACGATGTTAAATTTGAGGACGAGCTTCTTCAAAAAACCTATGAGGATTATATCGCAACCCGCAAGGCGCTAGGCAGGACAAAACCCATCTGTCTTATGGACCTTGCAACCCTTGCGGTAAGATATCTTAAAAAAGAGGGCAAGCTTAATAAGCTTGACGAGTCTGAGGAAATCAATGCCTGCACTGTTAAAATTGATGTTGAGGTTGACGGTAAAACAGAGCCTTGGCTGCTCCTCTTTAAAAATGAAACCCACAATCATCCCACTGAAATTGAGCCATTTGGTGGCGCTGCAACCTGCATCGGCGGTGCAATTCGTGACCCGTTGTCAGGCCGTTCGTATGTTTACGGAGCTATGCGTGTCACCGGCGCTGCTGACCCCTTAAAACCCGTCAGTGAAACTATAAAGGGTAAGCTCCCGCAGCGTAAAATCGTTACAACTGCTGCGGCAGGATATTCTTCCTATGGTAACCAGATTGGTCTTGCAACAGGTATTGTTGATGAGCTTTATCACGATGGTTATGCCGCGAAGAGAATGGAAATCGGCGCAGTTATCGCCGCAACCCCTGCTGAAAATGTCCGTCGCGAAACTCCCGCCGCGGGTGACCTAATTATTCTGCTCGGCGGCGCAACGGGAAGAGATGGCTGCGGCGGCGCAACAGGTTCTTCCAAATCCCATACCTCTAAATCTCTTGAAACCTGCGGCGCAGAGGTTCAAAAGGGTAATGCCCCTGAAGAGCGCAAACTGCAGCGCCTTTTCAGAAACGGCGAAGCCTGCCGTATGATAAAGCGTTGTAATGACTTTGGTGCAGGCGGTGTTTCTGTTGCTATCGGCGAGCTTGCTGATGGCCTTGAAATTGACCTTAACGCAGTTCCTAAAAAATATGAGGGACTCGACGGAACCGAGCTTGCAATCAGCGAATCGCAGGAGCGAATGGCTGTTTGCATTGAGGCAAAGGATAAAGAGCGTTTCCTATCGCTTGCAAAGAGTGAAAACCTTCAGGCAACTCCCGTTGCGGTTGTTCGGGCGGAGCCTCGTCTCGCAATGAACTGGAACGGAAAGAAAATTGTTGATATCAGCCGCGAGTTTTTAAATTCTAACGGCGCTGACAAGCATATCAGCATTTTGGCGGCTGCTCCCGAGTGCTTTGATAAAAAGATTTCGGGTGGTTTTAGCGATAACTTAAAGGCGCAGGCGGCTGACCTTAATATCTGCTCAAAACGCGGACTTTCTGAACGCTTTGACTCTACTATCGGAGCAGGCACGGTTCTTATGCCTTTCGGCGGTAAAAATCAGCTTACCCCTATTCAGAGTATGGTTCAGAAAATTTCTGTCGAGAAAAAGCACACCAACGACTGCTCCTTTATGTCCTGGGGTTATAACCCGTTCATAACCGAAAAGAGCCCCTACCACGGAGCATACCTTGCAGTTGTTGAATCGGTTGCAAAGATAATCGCTTCGGGTGCTTCTTTTGAGGATGTTTATTTAACATTTCAGGAATATTTTGAGCGTGTAGGTAAGGACGGAAAACGCTGGGGTAAACCCCTTGCAGCTCTCCTTGGTGCATACAGAGCTCAAAAAGACCTCTCTATTGGCTCAATCGGCGGTAAGGACTCTATGAGCGGAACCTTTGAGGACCTTGATGTACCCCCGACACTCGTTTCTTTTGCTGTTACAACAGGAAAGGTAGAAGAGGTTGTTTCTCCCGAGTTTAAAAAAGCAGGGAATAAGGTTTATCTTATTATCCCTGAGTATGGCGAGGACAAGCTTCCTAAGGCTGACTCTCTCATCAAAGTATTTAATCGTGTAACCAAGCTTATGCGAGAGGGAAAGGTTGCCGCTTGCTATACTCCTACTATCGGTGGCGTTAGCGAAGCTATTATGAAAATGTGCTTTGGTAACGGTTTTGGATTTAAGTATAATGAAGAAACAATGTGCCCGCACTGCATTTTCGGCTATAACTATGGCGCATTTCTCATTGAGGCAACCGAGGATATTGAAAATGCCAAGCTTGTCGGCGAGGTTACAGATGATGCTGAAATCACTTTTGGTAGTGAGAGCGTTTGTCTCGACGAGCTTCTTAAAATTTATGAGGATAAATTAGAAAGCGTTTACAGCTGTAATATTCCCGATAGAAAAACTCCCATGGAGAATTTCTCTTACAATACCCAGTCGCGTGTTGCTCCTGCCATAAAGGCTAATAAGCCTAAGGTTCTTATTCCTGCATTCCCTGGAACAAACTGCGAGTTTGACTCTGCAAAGGCTGTTCGTGATGCAGGCGGAGACCCTGAGATTGTTGTTATCAACAACCTTTCGTCAGCAGGAATTCGTGAGAGTATACAGTATTTTGCAAAACGGCTTAAAGAGTCGCAAATTGTCTTTGTTCCAGGTGGATTTTCAGGTGGAGACGAACCTGATGGAAGCGGTAAATTTATAACTGCCTTCTTCCGTAATGCCGAAATTAAAGATGAAGTTACCGACCTTCTTGAAAATCGTGACGGACTTATGTGCGGTATTTGTAACGGATTTCAGGCGCTGATTAAACTCGGCTTGGTGCCTTATGGCAAGATAATTGATACTGATGAGTCTTGCCCGACACTTACCTACAATACTATAGCAAGACACCAGTCGAGAATTGTCAGAACAAGAATTGCTTCCAATAAATCGCCTTGGCTCGCACTTACTGAGGTTGGCGATATCTATAATGTTGCAATCTCGCACGGAGAGGGAAGATTTTTGGCGAGCGAAGAGCTTATAAAGAAGCTTGCCGCAAACGGACAGATTGCTACCCAGTATGTTGACCTCGACGGTAATGTTACAAGTGATGTCCACTTTAACCCCAATGATTCCATGTATGCCATAGAGGGTATAACCTCACCCGATGGCAGAGTATTCGGTAAAATGGGTCATAGCGAGAGAATTGGTGAAGGTCTTTATAAGAATGTCCCCGGAAATTATGATATTCGTATGTTTGAATCCGCAATCCGCTATTTTAAATAAGAGGAGTGTCAATAATGGGATATAAATCCGATATTGAAATTGCACAAGAGTGCGTGATGCGTCCTATAACTGAAATTGCCGCCGCTGCTCATGTAGACGAAAAGTATATAGAGCAGTATGGTAGATATAAGGCCAAAATTGATCCTGCTCTTCTTTCGGAAACCGATAGAAAAGATGGAAAGCTTATCCTTGTAACTGCGATAACTCCCACCCCTGCAGGTGAGGGAAAAACAACTACAACTATCGGACTTGCTGACGGACTTAAAAGAATAGGCAAGGATGTAACCGTTGCTCTGCGTGAGCCTTCGCTTGGCCCCGTTTTCGGCGTTAAGGGCGGAGCCGCAGGCGGCGGATATGCTCAAGTAGTTCCTATGGAGGATATTAACCTTCATTTTACGGGTGATTTTCATGCCATAGGAGCTGCAAATAACCTGCTTGCTGCAATGCTCGATAACCACATTCAGCAGGGAAACAGTCTTAATATCGATGTCCGTAAAATCACTTGGAAACGCTGCGTTGATATGAATGACCGTCAGCTTCGTTTTATCGTAAACGGTAGGGGTGGAAAAGCAAACGGTGTGCCTCGTGAGGATGGCTTTGATATTACTGTTGCATCTGAAATTATGGCTGTTCTTTGCCTTTCCAGCTCTATTACCGACCTTAAAGAGCGCCTTTCAAAAATCATCGTAGGCTACACCTATGATGATAAGCCTGTAACCTGCGGACAGCTTAAAGCTGCAGGAGCTATGACCGCTCTTTTAAAGGATGCAATCAAGCCCAACCTTGTTCAGACGCTCGAGGGAACTCCTGCATTTGTTCATGGCGGACCTTTTGCAAATATTGCACACGGATGTAACTCTGTTATGGCAACTCGCCTTGCGCTTAAGATGGGTGATTACACCGTTACAGAGGCAGGCTTTGGCGCAGACCTCGGTGCAGAAAAATTTCTTGATATTAAATGTCGTATGGCGGGTCTCACTCCTGATGCAGTTGTGGTTGTTGCAACTGTCCGTGCACTTAAAATGCACGGCGGCCTTGCAAAAATAGAGCTTGCAACCGAGGATTTAAAGGCTCTTGAAAAGGGAATACCCAACCTTCTTCGCCATGTTGCTAATATTAAAAATGTTTACAAACTCCCTTGCGTTGTTGCAGTTAACCGCTTCCCGACAGATACCGATAATGAAATTGATTTTATTATCAAAAAATGTCGTGAGCTTAATGTTAACACTGTTCTTTCAACCGTATGGGCTGACGGCGGAAAGGGTGGAGAAGAGCTTGCAAAAGAGGTTGTACGTCTTTGCGAAGAGGAAAAAGGCGACTTTACCTTTGCATATGAGCTTGATACAACCATCGAAGAAAAAATCGAGGCTATTGTTAAAAAAGTATATGGCGGCAACGGCGTAACCTTTATGCCTAATGCGAAAAAGCAGATTTCTCAGCTTACCGAATTAGGATTTAGCAGCTGCCCTGTATGTGTTGCTAAAACTCAGTATAGTTTTTCGGATGACCCAAGTAAGCTTGGTGCTCCCGAAAACTTTACAGTTACTGTAAAAAATGTTAAGATTTCTGCGGGCGCTGGCTTTATTGTTGTACTAACAGGCGATATCTTAACAATGCCGGGTCTGCCTAAGGCTCCCGCTGCAGAGCGCATTGATGTTGACGAAAACGGAAAAATAATCGGCTTGTTCTAAATATAAAATATAAGCTCCGCCAAGGCGGAGCTTATAAATTATGAAAAAGATTTATATTTTTATTGAAAAAATTCTAAAAGTATGAGAT
>JAXJQH010000034.1:0-5724 GCA_036311245.1 Oscillospiraceae bacterium
GAGCGACCCCGACGAGAGCTTTATGCACATCGAGGACGAAGAAGAATTTGACCGCGTTGCAGCCGTATTCGTTGAGCGTCTGTCCGATGAATTTGAGTTCCTCTATCCTGACGAGGAAGAGGGCAAATAATTTAGCCTTTCATTCTGCCTTGTTTGAAACATTACTTCTATTATAATCCAACACTTTTATAATTAGGAAAGCTTCTTTGGCAGCCTATTGCAGACCTCCCGCATTTGCGGACGAAGGGAGCGTGAATCTGCCTCGTGGCTATACCATCCCTTTTCTTTGGAAACGGGTTTTATATCGATGTAAGACGGCAAGGCGGGCATTAAAAAAATGCGCACATAGATTTTCTATGTGCGCTTTTCTTTTTTCTTGAAGGATAGGATAATCTCTTTAATGCCCAATATCAGAAGAAATAATGCAAGTCCCTTGCGAAGCAAATCCCCGTGAATATTCCCCGAAAGAAAGGCGCCGAGCAGCGCAAAAGGCACTGCCGATAAAATCATAAACAGAGCCGCCTTCTTTTTTATAAAACCGTTTCTTATATGAAAAAATAATGAAACTAAGGCTATGGGAATAAAAAACAGCAGGTTTATGCCCTGAGCCTTTAGCTGAGGGGTTTTTGTAAATGCCGAAAGATAGATGAGCAGAATTCCCCCGCCGCCCATTCCCATCGAGCTTATAACTGCGGCAAAAAAGCCGACTACCGCTTGCAGCGCGCCGTTCATCTAAGCAGCATCCTCCCCGAAGCTATGACTATAATAATGCCAAAAATGCGCCTGAGCCAAGGTCCTGAGAGCTTTTTTAAGAGGCGAGCGCCGACCGCTGCGCCTATAATGCCTGTGTAAATAAACCCTAAGCTATCAGAAAAGCTAACGTCGCCGCGCCATATATACAGGGCGGCGCTCACAACGGTAATCGACAGTATAACTGCCACAGAGGTAGCGTGCGCCTCTTTTTCGCTGAGTCCTGCCCTACGAAGCATCGGGACAGCAACAGTTCCGCCGCCCGCTCCGAAAAAACCATTTAAAAAGCCGCACAGCGCACCCGCAAAAAGGCAGTAGAATCTTTTTGATTTCATAAAAGCTTCTCCTTTCTTAAAATCTAACATATTTTCTCTCATCTAATCATACAATGAAGTAGTGTTTTTAGGAGTTGATTGTATGAGAGTCTTGACGCATGACAGAGCAGTCCATTTGGGGGAATACATACTTAAAACAGGTGCCACCGTCAGGGCGGCGGCATCAGTTTTTCACATCAGCAAGTCCACTGTTCACAAGGATATTTCCGAAAGACTTAAGAAAATCGACCCCGCTCTGTACAAATCGGTTAAAAAGGTGATGGATGTAAACAAATCCGAACGCCATATCCGCGGCGGCGATGCCACCAGACGCAAATATCTTATTGTACGGCAACTTAAAAGACAAAGTCCCGAACGCTGATGCGCTCGGGACTTTTGTTTGCCCCTTTTCCGCCCGATTTTTTCGGCTGAGGGCAGTTGTGCGCTTATCTCTCGCCCACAGGCTTTGTAATAATGCTCTCGGGGTCTATATACTTTCCGTTTTGCAGTACCGCAAAATGCAGGTGGCTTTGCTCGGATAGCTCAACCTTGGCGCTATCAGAAACTGTTCCTATCGACTGACCCGACTCAACCCTCTGACCCTTTTGCACCGAAACCTTGGAATTTAGTGAGGAATATATGGTTATCATTCCGTTTGGGTGTTCTATCTCAACGGTAGTTCCCCACATATCGTCGTTATAAATTTTTGAAACCGTTCCCTCGCCTGCGGCTTTAACGCTTGTTCCTTTATCTGCGGCGTAGTCCACGCCTGTGTGCAGCCGCCAGTCGCCCATTGTCTTGCTCTTTACGGGCTTGTTGCCGCTAAATTTATTTAAGACCTTTCCACTGACAGGCGATATGAAGAGCATCTGCTGCGATTGCTGCGAGCTTAGTAAGTTTTGTTGCGAATTTGATGAGCCTTGCTGCTTTGACGACGACATAGACTCCTCCTGCCGTGAGGACGACGAGCCTGACTGCGCCAGCGCATCTGTCTGCTGTGCATTGCTTTCTGTTTGTAAGTTCCATTCACTTTCATCTCCGCTCAAGCTTAATTCGCTGCTATTCTTTGATGCGAGCAGCCCATTTTTTATGCGGTCGGTTCCTGTGTAAACGGCAACGCAGGTTGCGACCACCACAAGTCCCAGCACCAAGTATGCACCGTTTTTGCGGACAAACCGCCCGAATTTCCCGCTTTTTGTATTCATTATTTTCATTTTTTTCTGCTCCTTTTAAAACGCTGTTTGTAAAATTATTTTTGTCGCACTTTTTGGAATTATACATTAACAAAAAAATTCATAAAAATATGCCTATCTGAAAAGATAGGCATACTTATAAGTTTATACATTTATGTTTATTACTCTTTTTCCTTTTTTCTCTGCAAGCTCCTTATATTTTGCCGCTCCTCCAACAATGTAATTAACATATGTTATAACAATATCCGCTTGCTTTATCATCCATTGATTTCTCTTTGCTATCGCAAAACGCGGCGGCGTACTCTCTAATCCATCGGGATATATAGTATCTGAATAATCAGATAAATCAAATTCTTTTTTCTGCTCAGGCATATACGCTAAAACAACATAATAGCGAATATCAGGAAACTCACCTTGCAATTCTTTTAAGGTTTTTCTTACAATAAAATCAAATCCTCCTTGATTTCCAACATAAAATAAATCTGCATTATTGTGTTTTATCAAATTCACAAGTATTTCTCTTAAAGCAAATTGTATATTTTGTGGAGCATCTCTATGTCCAAAAAATGTTACTGTCATTTTACCGCCTCTTTTTACACAAAATATTACTATATATCCCTTTAGGATATATGCGTTATTCTATCATATCCATTTAGGATATACAATAACATTGAAGTATTTTTTATGCAAATTTAGAGGTGTAAAAATGAATCTTAATTATGAAATTATAGGAAATAGAATTCGCGAGCTTAGAAAAGAAAAAAATTGGACACAGGTATTTATAGCCGAAAAGTCAGGTGTAGAGCCATCCAACATTTCTCATATTGAGCGAGCAGCAACAAAGGTAAGTCTGCCGACTCTTGTAAGTATTGCTAACGCTCTTGAGGTGTCACTCGATGAGATTGTTTATGGCAACCTTATAAAAAACGCACACATTTCAATTAAAATAATAGACGATTTGGTTTCCGATTGCTCTGACCAAGAGTTGATTGCTTTGGCTGAGGTTATCAAAACAACTAAAAATGTTCTACGCGCAAAGAAATAAAACTAAAAGCCTCCCAATCGGGAGGCTTTTAGTTTTAAAAATTATTCATCATCTTCATCTGCGTGTTTTAAGGGGAGGTTGCTATACAATTCGATTACGCTGCCTGACATCCAGAGTTGAGGAGTTGTTGTGACTGTAAAGCCGCAACCATTCTGACAGTTGTACTCATAAAACTCGCGTTTTGGGAAAGCGAGCGAGGACAAAATCGAGGTTATTACTCCGCCGTGAGTGATGATAACGGTATCGGTCATACCCGTTTTCATTGCATATTCGGCGACCTTGGAAAAGCCCTCGTAGCATCTCCGCGCAAACTGAAGACCGCTCTCGCCCTCAGGAACAGCATCCTTCATTCCGCCTTGCGCCCATTTTACAAAATCGTTATCGGATTTAAGCTCCTCGTATCCTCTGCCTTCAAAGGCGCCGAAATCGCACTCAGCAAGTTCATCAACTATCATATAGTTTCTATCGGGGTACAGTGCGTGAGCCGTTTGTATGCACCTGAGCATAGGGCTTGTGAAAATAACATCCGCCTCGGGGTACCAAAGCTTTTCTCTCAGCTCTTTAAGCTCACTCATTCCTGCCGCCGAGAGGGATACATCGGTTTTTCTGCCGATATATTTTCCGAGATGGCAGTCATCGAGCTTTCCATGACGGATAAGATGTATTCTGTATGTTTTCATTTGTTCACCGCTTTATATTTTGTTATTTACAGTATAGCCTTTTTTGCACTTTGTTGCAAGCATAATTTTTTTCTTCAAAATTCGACTTTTGGACTTTACAAATTGTATAAAATAGTTTATAATGATTTTCCCACACAAAATTTTGAGAGAGGTAGGTGACACAAGGTAATGAACAATAATTTTCCAAGAATAATTACCCTATTGCGCAAGGAGCGCAAAATCACCCAAAAGCAGGCTGCTGCTGATCTCGGCGTTTCTCAGGCACTGCTCTCTCACTATGAAAAAGGAATTCGCGAATGCGGGCTTAATTTCCTCGTTCGCTGCGCCGATTATTACGGCGTTTCCTGCGATTATCTTTTAGGCAGAAGTCCCGAGCCTTCGGGCAAGACACTGCTCCTAGAGGATATTCCCGCTCCCGACGAGCAAAATCGCGATGCGATTATGTCGGGTTCAATTCTTGCAACACTTAACAAAAAGCTTGTTGCAAATTCATTAAATGTCCTTTTTGACCTCTTGGCAAAATCAGAAAATCACGAACTTTTAAAGCTTGTTTCAGACTCACTCTTTTTAAATGTCTATTCCCTTTTCCGCTTAGTCTTCAGCGCAAACGGCGCAAACAAGGCAGAGCTGTTTAAGCTCTCAGAGCGGCTCTATGGCGAGCTTGCCCCCGCCGCAATGCTCAGGGACCAGGCTTACATACGCTCAAGTTTGGGCGATAAGGACAGCGTTAACACAGAAAAGCTTTCCATCTCAACCGACAGTCTTTCTAAGGATTACCCCTTATTTGCTACCTCACTGTTTAATCTTATTAAAAACGCTGAAATTTCCCTTGAGGAAATTTCAAAGCACTAAATAAAAAGCAAAAACGGCAGCTACGCTGCCGTTTTTTTGTTTATTAGTTGTTCTTTTCTTTAAGAAGGTCGCGGATTTCAGTAAGAAGTGCCTGCTCAGCAGTAATTTCGGGCTCTGCAGCTTCTTCTGCTGCTTCCTCCTCAGCCTCTTCCTTTTTCCTGAGCTTTTCAGCAGTTTCCTTAACCTTGTTCTGGAATGCAAGGATAACTCTAAGAGCTACAAAAATAGAAAATGCAACGATAAGGAAGTCGATTATTGTCTGAATAAACAGACCATATCTGATAGCGCTTTCTGCAACTGTTTCGACGCCGCCCTCAAAGGCGGCGGGGGAGATTACATATTTCCACTCTGTTACATCAAGTCCGCCCATAAGAATGCTGATTGCAGGCATAATGATGTCGTTTACAAGGCTGGTGATAATCTTATTGAATGCGGCACCAATGATAACAGCGGTTGCCATATCAATAACATTACCCTTGGCAATAAAATTCTTAAAATCCTCAAAAAACTTTTTCATATGTACTTTCATCCTCTCCTTTTATTATAATCTATATTACTATTTTTATCTCTGTTTGTCAATTATGCTGCTGTATTTTTAATGGTTATCTTGACCATATTACCTCTGTATCGGAGCGGTGTTATTGTTTTATTTGTAAATTATTTTTAAACTGTCCCAAAGACTATTGACATAAGGGAAATTTTGGAGTAATCTATGTTTAGCACTCATAGGTAAAGAGTGCTAAATCGAGGTGTTTATATGAACTTAAACAACCGAAAACTTACCGTTCTTTCGCTGATAGCCAAAAGCTATCTCAAAACGGGCGAGCCTGTCGGCTCAAAATCGCTGGTTTCGCAGCTTGGAAGCTCGGTTTCCTCCGCCACCATCCGCA
>JAXJQH010000035.1:0-5273 GCA_036311245.1 Oscillospiraceae bacterium
ATTACATATTTATCAACAGATACGTTTTCATAAACATTGTTTATGTTATTGATGTATTTATCGCAAATTACACCTGTGGGGAACAATTCGTTTTTCGGGACGATGTGGGCATCGTCCCCTACAATTTTACACAATAGCTTTTGCTTTTCTTTTGTGCATATCGTTATAAAATAGTATCCGTTTTGGCTATAATCATAATCTTTTAAACGTGTGGGTTTTCTTTTAGGTAAATCCATTCTTATCACCAAATTTATTTTAGCATAAAATGCAATATATTACAATTAAAAAGGACTTGGAAATTTCCAAGTCCTTTTTCGTTTGGGGTTGGGGGTGACGATTAACCCAGCAGATTTTTAATGTTTTTGTTTTTAAATAAAAAGAACATTCCGACTGCGGTGAAAATCATTTCGGGGAGCATATACGAGCCATTGTAGAAAAGTGACCACAAAAACGGTGAGTTAAACATTTCGTAGCTCCTGAAAAGGATAACTCCCGATAGAAAATGCGAAAGAAAACGTAGGAACAGGGCAACACAGACACCCAAAAGAACGCCAACAGTCCCCTTTTTTCTGAACATTCCCGCAATTCCAAGCGCAGTATATGCCAGAATGTAGTCAAACACAATGCAGCCTATGAAGATGGCGGGAGTAAGCCCCCAGCTTGCAACTGCGGCAAGGTCTAAAAACATCTGAATAAGGGAATAGACAAATGCCGAGAAAAAGCCCCAGCCCAATCCATAGTTTACAGACAGAAAAACTATAGGCAGCATCGAGAGGAGGGTGATCGAGCCTCCAAGCGGCAGGGTGTAGACTTTAATAAGACTTAAAACTGTGGCAAGAGCTATCATTATAGCCGACACGCAAAGTCTTTTAATGTTTGATTTTTGCTGCATAAAAGATGCCTCCTTTCAAAAAAATTACCGAACGGAAAATATCCCGCTCGGTAAAGAAAGCAACTAGTATACAATCTCCCTACGGCGGTACTATCCGCATCAGGTTAAAAGGGTTCGGTTTCCCGTCTCAGCTTAAAGCAAACGCTTTACGCACCCCCGATATATTCTGTTCGGTTTAAATGATAATAGCACATTATGGAAAAAAAGTCAAGTATAGTGACTTTTTTGTTTAGATTATAAATCGTTTCTTATAATATCCTCTAAGCTTTCGCGGCGGACAACAACTCTCTCACTCTGCTCGGAAAGCATTACAACGGGCGGGCGAGGGTTTCTGTTATAGTTTGATGCCATAGAGTAGTTATAAGCGCCGGTGGTGAGAACGGCGAGAAGGTCGCCCCTCTTAACACTTTGGGGGAGTTTTACGTTTTCCTGCAGAATATCGCCGCTTTCACAGCATTTGCCAACAACCGAACATTCAAAATCGCAAGATTCGTGCATTTTTTCGGGTAGCACTACTGTGTAAGGCGCGCCATAGAGGGCAAAACGGGGGTTATCACTCATTCCTCCGTCTACCGACACATAGTTTTTATATCCGTCTAAGCGCTTGATGCTGCCAACGGTGTAAAGGGTCATTCCCGCGTCAGCAACTATGCTGCGCCCAGGCTCTAAAAGAATGGTGGGCACGGGAAGGCTCAGTCTCTTGCAAGCCGCCTTTATATGCTCTGCGACCTGCCTGATATTATCGGCAATATCTATATAGGGGTCGCTATCAAGATAACGCACGCCGTAGCCGCCGCCGAGGTCAAGCTCCTTTGCGGTGTAGCCAAATTTTTCGCGAATATCGGCAATAAATGAAAGCATAATATCGGCAGACATAAAAAATGTATCAGAATCAAAAACCTGAGAGCCGACGTGGCAGTGAAAGCCTTCTAATGAAATGCCCTCAAGGCTCAGCGCCAGACGGGTTATCTCTTGCGCGTGCCCTGTTTCAATGGCGCTGCCGAATTTGGAATCGACCTGACCTGTCATAACAGCCTCAAAGGTGTGGGTGTCGATGCCGGGGGTAATTCTCAGGAGTATTTTTTGTGTGATAGAGCGGCGCTGCGCTTCTTTAGAAATGGCAACAAGCTCATCTGCGTGGTCAACCACAAAATAGCCGACGGAAGCGTCCATAGCAAGAGAGATTTCTCTGTCGGTTTTGTTATTTCCGTGGAAATGCGCTCTGTGCATAGGAAATCCCGCAGCCTTTGCGGTGTAAATCTCGCCCTCGGAAACAACATCAACACCGATGTTTTCATCATTTGCGATGCGGTACATTTCCTTAAATGAGCAAGCCTTGCTTGCATAGAGCAGCAGAAATTTCTCGCCGAAAGCCTCTTTCATGGCATTCACATACTGTCTTATATTATAGCGGATACGGCTCTCGTCCATAACATAAAGCGGCGTGCCGTATTTTTGTGCGAGCAGAGTGGTATCTCTTTCTGCAAAGAGAAGATGGCCCTGCTCGTTTACTTTTAAGTTATCGCAAATCATATTTTAAACCTCAAGTCCCAATGCGCGCATTTCGGAGAGCAGAACTTTCTTGTGGTCAGCTTCCATGGGTGTAAGGGGCAGGCGCAAATAATCCTCACAATAGCCGAGAGCTGCCATTGCCGCCTTTGCGGGAATGGGGTTAACCTCGCTAAACAGCGCATTTATAAGCGGGAGGAATTTAAGCTGCATCGCGCGGCTCTCGCTGATTTTTCCCTCAAAGAAAAGGTCACACATTCTTTGTGTTTCAGCCGGCAGAACATTGGAAAGCACCGAGATAACACCCTTGCCGCCGAGGGCTAAAACGGGGAGTATCTGGTCATCGTTGCCTGAATAAATATCAAGTCTGCCTTCGCAAAGGCGGGCAGTTTCGGCAATCTGGGAAATATCTCCGCTTGCCTCTTTGATAGCTACAATATTAGGGTGCTCGGAAAGCTCTCTGCAGGTTTTAGGCAGAATATTGCAGCCTGTGCGTGAGGGAACATTATAAAGGATAACGGGCTTTGAGGAAGCTTCTGCAATCTCGGTAAAGTTTGCTACAAGTCCCTTCTGTGTTGCCTTATTGTAGTAGGGTGATACCACTAAGACTGCATCAGCGCCTGCATCACAACAGAAGCGGGTAAGGTCAACTGCATAGGCGGTGTCGTTAGAGCCTGTTCCTGCAATAATGGGCACTTTGCCCTGCGCTCTTTTTACTGCAAAGGCGACAACATCGCGGTGCTCGTCGTCAGAGAGGGTGGAGCCTTCGCCGGTAGTTCCTGCAACTACAAGTGCGGCAACGCCAGATGCAATTTGCCAGTCAATAAGTCTGCCAAAGTTGTTGTAGTCAACACCCTCGGCAGTGAGGGGAGTGATAATGGCGGTTGCTGCGCCTTCAAAAATGGGTTTCATAGATTTTTCTCCTTTTTGTAAATAACTTTTTGGATAGTATCAGAAGCAAGAGATAACTAAATTAAGTAGCGGAGTTTCGGAATTAAAAAAGCTGCTCTGTCAGAGCAGCTAAACAGAAACGAATCTATAGACGGACAAATCCGCCATAAAAATGCCGTTAATGGATAGCTCTCCGCATTTCTGCGACAGCAACAGAAATCTTATTTCCTGCTGCCAGCACGGCCGCGCCACCGACCACACTTCGGCACCCATGCCTTTCCCGCAATCCGCCTTGGCAGGCGATATAAGAAAACGGTACTTTTCATGCAGTGCGCCTCTATCTTTGGCTATACAATATCACAATAAAATGTGTTTGTCAAGTGAAATTTCAGGTATGGAAGCATTTTTGCAAATCGCGGTAGCTGCCGAGCACTAAAAGGGTCTGCTCTGCGGTAAAGAGTGTGTCGGCATTTATTGATGCATTGAGCTTGCCATTATCTTTGAGCGCGAGGATATTGATGTTGTATTTTCTGCGGATATTGATTTCGCCGACGGTTTTTCCAACCCAGGCCTCGGGAACGGTGACCTCTATGATAGAATGCTCGTCATCAAGCTCGATATAATCAAGTATATGGTCGGCGCTGTAACGAATTGCAGTCCAGCCTGCAAGCTGCTTTTCGGGGTAAACGACCTCATCAGCTCCATTGCGAAGTAAAAACTTTGCGTGAACATCGCGCGAGGCGCGGGACACAACCATCTTTGCCCCAAGCTCCTTTAAAAGCGAGGTAGTTTCCAGCGAGGACTGAAAATCGCTTCCGACACCGACAATGCAGAGATCAAAATTATCAACGCCGATGCTATCTAAAAAGTCGGGGTTGGTGGTGTCACCGATGAGAGCAGAGGTAACATAGGGCATAACCGACTGAATTCGTTCCTCCTTGCGGTCAACTGCCATAACCTCGTGACCAAGCTCATTTAGCCTCTGAGCAACGTGCTTTCCAAATCTGCCGACTCCGATAAGTAAAATTGATTTCATAATATATCCTCCGTTATCCAACAGTTATTTTTTCGTGGGGTAGCTGAGATAGATTCTGCCGAGTGCCTGAGAAGGTGGCGTAAATGAGTGTCAGTCCGCCGACTCTGCCTAAATACATTAAAACCATAAGAATTATGTGCGATGCGAGGGAGAGAGAGGGGGTAACTCCCATTGTAAGTCCCACCGTTGCAACGGCTGAGCCTGCCTCGAACATACAGGTGAGAATAGGCAGATCTTCTATAAGACTTATTGCAATACTGCCGCCTAAAAACAGAGTGACATACATAACAAAAATCGCGGCGGCGCTCTTGACGGTAGAATCATCGATGCGCCTTTTAAACAGACTTACCGAGTTTTTGCGACGGAAAACCGACAAAGCAGAGCTGAGTAATACAGCTGTTGTAGTGGTTTTCATACCGCCTGCTGTAGAGCCTGACGAGCCGCCTATAAGCATAAGGACCGTCATAACCATTATTGAAGCTTCGCTCATAAGAGAGAAATTTACGGTGTTGAAGCCTGCTGTTCTCGGGGTGACCGCTTGGAAAAGCGAATAGAGAATTCTGTTTCCAAAAGGCTCGTTTTCAAACTCTGTGAAAAAGAAAAGCAGGGCGGGAGCAATAACTAAGACAAGAGTCATAACTAAAACAACCTTGCTCTGCATTCGGTATTTTCTTATATGAATGTGATGGGTACGAATATCGTCCCAAGTGAGAAATCCAAGCCCGCCAAACAGAATTAAAAGCATAATAACAATGTTTATAACGGGGTTTTCGGCATAAGAGGTAAGCGAAGAAAACTTGGCGGTTTCACCAAGCAGGTCAAAGCCTGCGTTGCAGAATGCCGAAATTGAGTGAAACAGCGAAAACCACAGACCTTTGAGAAGACCGAAATCGCGGCAGAAAACGGGTGCCATAGCGGCGGCACCCAAAAGCTCAATGGAAAAGG
>JAXJQH010000036.1:0-3001 GCA_036311245.1 Oscillospiraceae bacterium
AAAGCCGCCGCGTTTTTTATAAAAAACGCGGCGGCTTTTTCTTAAACATTAACTTTCCTTATAACAGCATCAAAGCCATCGCAACTGTTTACCGTTTCCTTATCTACGCTAACCACTATTGCCCAGCCTGCCATATCGGCAGTTCCCAACTCAGGGACAAGGCGGTTTACGCTTACGGTTAAAATATCGTTTTTGTCCTTATATATCCCCGAAACCTCGTGGCGCACACTGCCGCTGCCCTCCCAGACATACGTTACAAGCAGCGACTTTTCTTTGAAAAAGTCATTTGTGTATTTATCAAAAAAATCGCTGAATTCCTTGTCACCATATGAGATATTAATATTAAAATGTTCTTCCATATCTGAAAGCAAAGACGTAAGCTTATTGCGTCCGTCTATGCGCACTACAGGGATATGATTTTGCTCCGAAAGCTTATCTTTATTTTCTGAATGATAGGCAAACATCGCCTCTCCCTCTTTAAATCCGTAGCCTATATTATAAATTTCGGTTTCATAGGAAATATCTCCTGACGATGAGCCTCTATTATCCTCGGTAAGTGTAAAATCTATCCAGAATGAGCCGGTTTCAAAGCGATATTCTCCCGTCTTTGAAAGGTCAAAGCCTTTAAGCGGATATGTGTGCTCGCCGCTACTGTAGGGATTTAAAATATATGCAATCTCATGAAAAAACACCTCTCCATCGGCGCAGTCAATCCATATCCCGTTTTGTTTTCGGTGTATAGAAAAGCCCTCGCCGTATGCAAATTCATTTTCTGTGTCATTTTTAAAGAGCACCTTAAGTTTAGGCTTATCTGAGTCTAAGTCAACAGAGACAACCGAGATATAAACGCCCTCGTAATAATCAGAACCGCTATCTGTAACGACAAAGCCGCCTACTTTATTTTTTACGGGGTCAGTGAGAAAACAAGCAACAACGGATACGGCGCAAATTAAACCTATAATTACTATCCACAGCATAGGCTTTTTATAGTGAAGCGCTGATTTTACTCTGTCCTTTACAGATACCTCACCAAAGGCAAGTGGACAGGCGGAAAACCGTTTATTTTCAACCGCGCAGGCAAGCAGAGCCTGTGCGTAATCGGCGCGGTTTTCATTATCGAAATCTGCTATCACCCTTTCATCGCAGGCAAGCTCGATATCTCTGCAGAAAAGAATGTACGCTATCCACACAAGGGGAGAAAACCAATATAGGGCAAGAATTACAAAGCCGAGCGGCTTTAAAATATGATCGGCGCGGCGCAGGTGCGCCCTTTCGTGCCTAAGCACATACTGCGCAGTTTCTTTATCCATATCAAGAGGAATATAGATGCGAGGGTGGAAAATTCCCAAAATAAATGGCGAGGAAACGGCGGCGCTCTCAAAAACACCTTTTTCAAGCTCGCAAGCACCCCCAACGCTGCTTTTAAGGCGCACAAAGCTTACAAGCGCATATAAAAGCAAAGCAATAACACCGATAAGCCACAAAAGTGAGGCAAAGGACGCAACACTTATTCCTGCTCCATCAGAAACAGATACACCTTCAAAATAATACTTGGCAATTTGGCTATTGACGCTATTATCGACTAAAGGTATGCCCGACTCAATATGCGGCCTACTGTGATAAATAACCTCAGGTGGCAGAGTTTCGCTGCTGGGGATAAGGCTGAGCACGCTCTCAAGCGAAAAAGGCAACACAAGGCGCAAAGCGCAAACACCCCACAGAGCGCAGGTTATCCACTTGGGCGCTCTTTTTAAAATAAGACGCAGAAGAATTACTATAAGAATAAGCCACCCTGCAGCTATCGCGCGGTTGAAAAACCATAAGAAAATCGATACTCCACCTTCAAAGAAAGGACCAAAATTATTAGTTATAAAATCTATAAACCCTCTCATTTTTGCCCCTCCCTAAAAGCATCTATCATTGCCTGAATTTCATCTATATCTTTGTTCGATAGTTTTTTTGTTTTTGCAAATGCGGCAACAAAGGCAGGCAGCGAGCCCTCAAAGGTTTTATCCACAAGCTCATCTATCTCAAATGCCTGTACCTCTTCTTTAGAAACAAGGCTTGTTACAACCGCCTTTTCGTTTTTTACTACTCCTCTATCCGAAAGGCGCTTTATAACGGTATAGGTAGTGGTGCGCGACCAGTGGAGCTTTTCTGAGCACAGTCTCGCAAGCTCAGCGCTGCCGACAGGCTCATGCTCCCACAAAATAAGACAAAAACGATATTCACTTTCAAAAATTTTGGGCGTTTGCATTTGTACCCCTCCTTTGTCTAACGCATTAGACTACATCTTTAGTCTAACAGATTAGACATCATATGTCAACAGATTTTTTAGGGAATTTATTCTAAAGTTAATAATTATTCACAATATTCGTGAATATTCACTTGCTTTATGCATAATATGCAAATTTAATATATATTTTTTGTATAAATATTCTAAAATATGCTTGACAAACTCAGTAGGTGAGGTTATAATAATGCCTATACAATAATTATCTAAAAAGCAGGAGGCTTTTATTATGAAAAAAGAAGATATCAAAAAGGTAGTTCTCGCCTACTCTGGCGGACTTGACACATCCATCATTATTCCCTGGCTCAAGGAAAACTACAATAACTGCGAGGTTATTGCTGTTTCGGGTAATGTCGGACAGGCCGATGAGCTTGAGGGACTTGAGGAAAAGGCTCTTAAAACAGGCGCTTCCAAGCTCTATGTTTTAGACCTCACCGACGAGTATGTTGACGACTACATTATCCCCACCATGAAAGCAGGCGCTGTTTATGAGGATTATCTCCTCGGCACCAGCCACGCAAGACCCTGCATCGCAAAGGGACTTGTTGAGATTGCTCTTAAAGAGGGCGCAGATGCTATCTGCCACGGCTGCACAGGTAAGGGTAACGATCAGGTTCGTTTTGAGCTTGCTATCAAATATTTTGCTCCTTCCATGCACATCATCGCTCCTTGGAGAGAGTGGGATATTAAGTCCCGTGAGGAAGAGAT
>JAXJQH010000037.1:0-2059 GCA_036311245.1 Oscillospiraceae bacterium
GTTGCATCGAGTATGGTTGTGTCGCCTAAAATTGCGGCATCAAGCGAGTCGGGGTCGGCAGAGCAGTGTATAAGCTCGAGTCTGTTTTGAGTAAGTGATGCCTTTTCTGCCGCTTTCTTTATAAGGGTGGATTTGCCGCTGCCCGCTCCCCCTTTAATCAGGTATGCCCTTTTATATCGGTTTTCATCAACAAGCTCTATAAAATTTGAAACAAATCCGCCCGAGGTTGTAGCACTCATAAAAAAGTGATAAGCATTCTGTGTCATTGTTTTCCCTCCGCACCCAAAGGTTTTTAGTTTAATATATTCTTTTTTTCTCTTTTTTGATACAAAAGAGGGATTTTAAGAGGGGTTTTAATGCTTTTTTTCTCAAAATACTTGAAAAGCACCAAAATATAGAGTAAAATACTTATGTTAAAAAATCTGCACCGCAGAAGAATGGAGAAAAAAACTATGTCTAAAGAAATTTTAGTTGAAACATCTGCACGTCACGTTCACCTTTCTCAGAGCGATCTTGAAACTCTGTTTGGAAAAGACGCAAAGCTCACTGTTAAAAAGGACCTCTCTCAGCCCGGTCAGTATGCCTGCGAAGAGAGAGTTACCGTTGTAGGTCCCAAGAGAGAGCTTAAGGGCGTTTCCATTTTAGGTCCCGTCCGTCCCGCAACTCAGGTTGAGATTTCTCTTACAGATGCCCGTTCAATCGGAGTTTCCGCTCCTATCCGCGAGTCTGGTGATACCGCTGGCAGCGCAGGCTGCAAGCTTGTAGGTCCCTGCGGCGAGGTTGAAATCTCAGAGGGTGTTATTGTTGCAAAGCGCCACCTGCACATCACTCCTGAGGATGCTGAGAAATTCGGTGTTAAGGATAAGCAGAACATCCGCGTTAAAATTGAGTCTGAGCAGCGCTCCACCATTTTTGATGATGTTGTTGTCCGCGTTTCCGAGAAGTTCGCAACCGCTATGCACATCGACACCGACGAGTCCAACGCAGCTTGCGCAGGCTCCAAGGGCGAAATCATCGACTAATTTAAAGTACATAAAGTACACAAAAAATAGCGGCAGGAAACTTCCTGCCGCCTTTTTAAAACGCAGCTTACATCTATGAGGAGATAATAAAAATGTTAACAGAAACAGATGCATATTTATTTGGATTTTTTGCCTTAATTATTGTAGAGGCGGTTTTGTTTGTAAGAAAGGTTGGCGCCAAGCGCAAGGTGATGATAGGTCTTTTTGTTGTGTATATAACCCTTGCAGTTAGCGTAACGCTTTTTCCGATTCCGTTTCAGGAACTCTATCCTTCGGGCTATGAGTACAACTTTATTCCGTTTAAGTCAATTGTCGACAGCTTAAATGCAGGGTTGAGACCCGCGCTTACCTCTGTATTAGGAAATGTTATACTAACTATGCCTTTTGGTTTTTTGATAACTCTGCTTAAAGATAACAAGAAATTCCTTAATGTGCTAATATTCGTCGTTGCTTTTTCTTTTGCAATAGAACTAACTCAGCATATAATTGGCATAGGCATTGGATACAGATACAGAAATGTCGATATAGACGATCTGATTTTAAATACCATTGGTGGAATAATAGGCTGGTTCATATATAAAATTACTCCAAGAAAAGTTCTAAGTATTTTTGAATAGTTTACCATTATAAAAACAAAAAGGCGGCAGGAAAATTCCTGCCGCCTTTTTGTTTTTATTAAAGTTTTTTGGATTTTTCAAATGCGGCGGTGACTGCGTCTATCATTGCGGCGCGCACTTTTCCCTCTTCCATAGCGCGCACACCCTCAATAGTGGTGCCGCCGGGGCTGCAAACATCGTCTTTGAGTTTTTCGGGGTGCTCGCCCGACTCTATAGCAAGCTTTGCCGCGCCAAGCACCGTCTGTTCGGCGTAGGCAAGAGCCTTATCTCTAGGAAGTCCACACTTGACTCCACCATCTGCCATTGCCTGAATAAAAAGATAAACAAAGGCAGGGCCGCAACCGGAAACGGCGCTTGCTGCATCAATGAGTTTTTCGTCAAGTGCATCGAGCTTGCCCGAGAGAGAAAGAATATCGCAAA
>JAXJQH010000038.1:0-3647 GCA_036311245.1 Oscillospiraceae bacterium
ATACTGATGATTATATATAAACGGATTAATCTATTTTAGTTTAAGCTGTTTTTTAATATAGCTTCATAATTCATTTAATAATTTACATTATAGCAATCCGATGATATAATGAGAAAAAAGGAGGATATAGCCATGTCAGAAATTTTAGAGGTTATAATGATAGTAAGCTTTGGTGCATCCTGGCCGCTTAATGTTATAAAATCTTATAAGGCGAGGACTACCAAGGGAAAAAGTTTGGCATTTTTATGTCTTATATTATTTGGATATGTTGCGGGTATCATATCAAAGCTTATAAATGAAAGCTATATGGCAGTGTTTGAGCAAAAATGGTATGTGCTGTTTTTTTATGTGCTCAATTTTATTATGGTAGCAATTGACCTTTGTCTTTACATAAGAAACCACAAGCTCGACAAGGAGAATTCCAAATAAGGAGCATAACTGATATTTGCTACAGCGCTCAGAGCGGGCAATATCTTGATATTCAATTGCCCGAGTGCGACTTTTTCCCGTATTTGTATATTTTCACGTCGTGGGACTTAAATCAGGAGATAAGAACAAACAAAAGGTGGCGTTTTACATTAAAGAAAATAAAATTGTTTTGTTTATAAATTGATTTAGGCAGAATGTGTATGCATCAAAAAATACAGCCACCGCGTTTGCGGTGGCTGTATTTTTATATTTGGTAAACCAAAGTCGGGTTACTTTTCTGAAACAAGCTCGCTTAAGGTTTTGCGCTTTTTAGGCCTTAATTTGTCTCGGCAACTCAACCTTAACACAGCTCACTCCTATTTGCTACTATTTTTTATCTTTTGTCACACATCATTGTAACATCTACACACTACTCTCCGTTTATCTTACCTAGCCCACTTGAAAATAAGCTTTAAGTGCAGTATAATAAAAATATTATTAAGGAAAGCTGTGAAAGAATGAAAGTTATACATATCGGCGACCTGCATCTGGACTCTAAAATGAAAACCAATCTGGACAGCTCAAAGGCCAAAAAAAGGCGCAATGAGCTTGTTTTGTCGTTTGAAAATGTCGTAACCTTTGCCAAAAAAGAGGATGTACGGCTCTTTATTATTGCGGGTGATATGTTTGACCACCAAAAGGTCAGCCAAAACACCGTTCAAACCGTTGCCGAGATTATTTCAGATGCGCAGCAAATAGATTTTCTGCTGCTTTTGGGAAATCACGATAAGAATAACCTGTTTTCGCTGCTTCCCGAAATTCCGTCTAACCTTAAGATCTTCACAGACAGCTGGAATTACTACGACTTTGGAGAGGTAACCGTTGCGGGAGTCAGCTTAAATGAGAGCAATAAAAATGTTGTTTACAGCAGTCTGTCGCTCTCCCCTGAGCGTTATAATATTGCCGTAATGCACGGCGATATAGCGAGCGATATCAGCCTCTCAGCCCTTAAAGGCAAAAATATCGATTATCTTGCACTTGGTCACATCCACCAGCACAGTGAGGGCGAGCTTGATGCGCGCGGAAAATATGCTTACTGCGGATGCCTTGAGAGCCGCGGTTTTGATGAGAGCGGAAAAAAAGGCTTTTGCCTGCTTGACACCCAGAGCGGAACTCTCGAATTTATAACCGGACTTACCATAAGAAATATGTATGAGATAGAAGTGGATATCACAGGGCTTGTAAGCTACACAGATATTAAAGCCGCGGTGTCCTGCGCCCTTTCAGATAACGGGGTGCGTGAATGCGATATGGTTAAAATAATTCTAAAGGGCAGCTATACCCTTGATACAAACAAGGATACAGCGCAGCTACTGCTCTACCTGCAAAACAGCTTTTTCTTTGCGAGACTCGAGGATGAGAGCGTTATGGAAATAGATGCCGAAAACTATAAAAATGATATTTCGCTCAAAGGCGAGTTTGTAAGAAAAACTCTTGCATCACAGCTTTCCGAGAGTGAAAAGCAGGCGGTTATTTTGTATGGTATCCGCGCGCTGAGAGGGGAGGAGCTGTAATAATGAGGGTTATTGACTGCACAATCTCCGCCTTTGGCACTCTTAAGGACCGCCACATAGATTTTAGCGAGGGCATAACCTGCATTTTTGAGGAGAATGGCTTTGGCAAAACTACCCTCGCCGCATTTATTAAGGCAATGTTTTATGGACTTCCCACCGCCCGCAAAAATCAGTCGGCAGAGGGTAGCGAACGCGCAAAATTCTACCCTTGGGGCGGCGGAAATTTCGGCGGAAGACTTACATTTGAGGTAAACTCAAAAAAGTACCGCATTATCCGCTCCTTTGACAGATACAGCATAACTGCCGACACCTTTGAGCTTATTGATGCAAAAACGGGCTTGCCAAGCGGTGATTTTGATGAGAATATCGGCGCGCAGCTTTTCGGTGTGGATGAGAGCGGCTTTGTGAGAAGCACCTTTTCAAATGGAACGGTCAGCCTTGCGGGTATCCCCGCGAGCATCAGGAATAAAATTAGCTCGGTTACCGAGAATGCCGATGATATGGATGAATTTGAAAAGGCAAACCAAAAGCTTGCTGCCGCCATAAAGGCTATCGGCGGAAAAAACGGCGCGCTAGAGCTTTCGCAGCGCAGTGTTCAGTCGGCTCGAAACGAAATAGAGCGTTGCAAGAGAGAAATAGAGGAATATGATAGAATAAGCGCCGAAATTATAAGGCTCAAAGCAGAACGAAATGAGCTTGAGGAGCAAAAGACTGAGCTTTCCCATAAACTAAAGCTTGCTCAGGGCGCTGAGGCGGCAGAGCTTAAACTGCAAAATTATAACCGCCTTTTGGAAAAATGCGAGCAGCTTAAAAAGTCGGCTATCAGCATTATGCAGAAATATGAGGGAATATGCCCCGATAAAGAAAAAATTTCAGAGCTTGAAACGGCAGTTTCTGAGCACAGCCGACATTGCCTGCTTCTCTCGGCTGAAAAAACAAAGCAAAACTCGCAGGAGTTTAGGGAGCTTTGCTCCATTTTTGAGCAGGGCCTGCCCACAGATGATGAAATGGGTTCAATCAGCTCTCAAATCAGAGCAATCGACCTTTGTAATAACAATATAAAACAAGTCACAGGACAAAAAGAACAGCTTGAAAACCAACTCTCGGCTCTCGGTATTTTAAATGCCGAGAATATCCCCGATGAAACAGAGCTCAACGAAATCCGCTCGCTTTCCTTTAACTCACCGAATAAAAACAGCGGTAAACCTAAAGCGAGCAGCGCTCTCTTTATAGTTCTGTCAGCGGTGCTGATGGTTTTGGGAGCGGGAGCTTGCTTTGTGCATTTGATTGCGGGAATTGCGCTGTCGGCTGTCGGCGCTGTTGCGCTTATTGCCTCGCTGCTGCTTGCATCTGTAAGAAAAATGGTGGGGGCAGGAAACGGAGCTGCACCTGAGGATATAAGAAAAACAGAGGAATTTCTCTTAAAATTCGGCTTTTCAAAGAATGCCGATATTAGCGCCGCTGTAGATAGGCTTAAAACCGCTCTGAGGCTTAAAGAGCAGATAGAGGACTGCGAGCAGCGCTTGCAGGGTTTCAAAGAGGAGCTTGCCGACACCTTGGCGCTCTGCTGGAAATTTATGGATGAATACGGTGCCCTGCGAGAGGAAGAGCCGCACAAGGCTTTTGAAGCCCTCAGCCGCCGCCGTGACAGATATCTCAATGAGG
>JAXJQH010000039.1:0-3686 GCA_036311245.1 Oscillospiraceae bacterium
CCAATACCCACTCAAACCCTACACAATAACAGACTGTATCTGCCGTTGCTTAGAACTTGCAGAGCCGTTATTAATGGGCGAGCTACCCAAATATACCTTTCAAGGTGTTACCTATCATTATGAGGGCGCAAACCTCGTTAGAGAGATAGAACCGAATAGCCAAGCGGACAAATACGATAAGATTATCGCGCCAAATTTCAGTATGACACAGGCAACCCTGCGCGAATGCTTGCAAGTTATCGGCTCTTACATTCATGGCGAGCCTCGATTGGGCTATGACCCCGACGGCACAGGCGCGCACTACGAGGAAAACACCGTTATTTACGACGAGTACGGCAAGGACGAGAAAACGAGCTTGACCGAGCAAGGCTATGTGTACAGAGGTGTAACGCAAAGCATAAATGACTATTGCACAGATGTTTCAACGAATGTCGCAAACATAGTTAACACTCTTAATTATATGGACGGAGTGATAACAGACCCGGGCAAAGGACTTATGCGCACCTTGAGAACAGAAAATGTAAATATAATGCTCACAGAGAGCAACGCAGAGATTTACACCCAATTCCCTATTTACTCAATCGACAAGGTGGAATGTGGGATGTTTAATTCTGACGGAACATATAAAATTACGCCTGTGGACATCACAGCATACATTTTTGAAGCTCACGAGTACAACTCCGTTCTTTCAAGCTATGGCGGTACATACCCCTATTCAAAGTCTTATGCTTTGTATTACACACAGGGTCAAAAGAATATCAAAGGCTTGTTTTTCAAGCCACAAGAGGGCGTAGACACTTATTTGAGTGAGTACGCAATAGCCAACATTTTAACCGCGGTTACAGGCGAAAACCAAAATGATAATATCACCGATTATTACCCTTATTTGTGTTTCCGCGTGACCTACACGCCTATTTATTCAAGCAAATTTTCACACGCAAAGGGTAGGATGCAAAACGGCAATCACGCATTTACAAGTATTTACGCGCAGAGCGAAAACCTTATTGAGACATCCTACTACGGTGAGAATATAAAGGGAGTAGCCGAAAGGCTTGGAAATGTACAGGAAACACGCACTTATGTGTTTGAGGATGCCTCATACATTCCAAGGACAGGACAAATTCTATCAACACCAAATGGTGATATGGTAATAACGGCTGTTGCTTATCAAATGTTTCACACGCATGTGCGCTGTACTGTTGCACTTACAAAGGAATTTAACCGCATTTCCCAATATGTAGGTATCAATTCACAAAAGCGAATTAGTGAGGTATCAGAGCGCGAGGCATACGCAAGGGACATTTTAATCAAGGAATATGCGGTGATAGGTGATAAGCAGACAGACACCGCAAAGCTTATACGAGGCAAGACACAACTTGTCAACACATTTGTGGGCGGCGAATTTGACGACGGAGAAAAACCACTCTCTGCCAACCCTATAACAACCGCCGTGTGCGCAGGCACGAAAAAATCATACTACCTTAACAAGGAAAACCACATCCCCGAATATTACAACGGTGTTGCTTTGCCTGTTGTATCAAGCGCGTTTGGTAATGCAATGGTCTTTTCGTGGAACTATAAGGATAACTATTCCGCAGGCTTGCAGCTCGGCGCAACGGACAACAAATTGTGGGTGCAAGACATTCCCTACTGTGACTATTACGGACGGCTCTATTGGTATGATTTTAGTCTTTCTTATTTGCTCGAAGTAGAAAACGAGTTAAAATTTTCCAACAACCCAATAGCAAGTAACGCGACATTCAAATATCCGCATAGGACACCTCGTTCACCTATTCGAACATCATATAACAATGACGATAACACGGAGTATTACCACAACCCTGTGTTAATGCGTAAGGATAGCCGAGAAACAATCAATATGAACTATGAGCTTGAATTTGTTTCAAACAGAAATGATTTGATTATAGGTAGCGCGTGCGCATCCAAATGCACCCTTGTAGGTACAGACCTATCAAAGCGCAAAGTTAAGGTTTATTTCTTTGCGAATGACTTTAAATTCGGCAAATACCCAAAGACATTGACCGCGCTTCAAGCAAACTTTGCGCATGAACGCGAGATAGGACAAAACAACATCATAACCGAGAACGGTGCCGTTGTTGGCTTCACCTTTAATTTAGTACCTTATGCGTTCACATCGTGGTGCATTGCTTACGAGCCTAAAACGGTAACAACAACCTACTCCAACGAGGACGGGGAAACCGAGGAAATATCGACAACAATCGGCGGTGAAATTGTCCTTGCTTGCAACAATTCAAGCGAATATTATCAAGAGCAAAACAAGACAGGCGAGGCAATATATATCAGCACATCTAACACAAACTTGAAAGGAGTTTAGTATATGATTTACATCATCAACCGAGAAGGTACAACCATCGGCGCAATATCTGACCCCATTTATGAGGGTAGCGCAGGAGTTAACACAATCACCCTGTTTGCGCCGTACCCTGCTAACACACAAATATTAGTGACGGCAATATTGCCGAATGGTGTACCTTTGCGTAATCCTTACCCTATGACCGCAATAATTCCACCTACAAGCCTAAAGGATATTAACGGCAATGGCTATTGTGTTTTTCAATGTACCATTGACAAAAACATCACCGCATTAACAGGCACGGTGCAACTATTTTTCACGGTTTTGTCGGGTGTTGGAAAGAAGCTCAACACATACACCACAGGCTTTGCTGTTAGCGGTGGCAACATTCTTATTGAGGAAATCGAAATACCAAGCGATAGTGACTACATAGAAGCTACGCTCCAATATTTAGCAGAGCTAAACTCCGACCCTGTGCAGAGTGTTGTATATAAGGCAGAAAATGCCTTAATTTCACCTTCCGTGGTTAGCGCATACCCCACAGGCTATAACGGTTATTTTTCGAGCGGTTTTACGGCGCAGGGAACGACGGAATTTATCGGAGACGATGCAAAAACATTCTTCGCTGTAACCTCTCTTGACGGCAATCCAAGAGTAGGTTTTACAATCGACCTTGAAACTGTTCAAGAGGTTAAGCTATTGCAATTATTTATGTACTCCGCGCCTGTTGACATTAATATCACGGTGGAATATGGCGAAACTCTTGACAGTATGCAATCAATAACAGAAAAGATTAACGCAACATCTTACGCAGTGAAAATCACCCCAAGAATTTTGTTAAATGCTACTGCGAGGCACATTCGCGTTTTGTTTGATACAAATGTAGCGGTGCAGGGCGTTCAGATATTTGCGCCAAGTAACACGGCGGAATATGTAATAACCCAAAAGAGCGGCGCACAGTCTGTTATTGAGTTAGCGGTTGCTTCAATAGCCGTTGATACCGCCCTTTCATTAACAAGCCGAAACCCGGTTGAAAACAGGGTAATAGCGCAGGCGTTACAGGGCAAGCAAAATCGACTTACCTTTGACAGCACGCCAACATTAGGAAGCTCAAACCCTGTAACATCTAACGGCATCTTTTTGTTGGGTCAAAGCCTACGAAACGAGATTGAAAACATAACCGTTCCTAATATCTACTATGAAAGTACATTCCGGTTGGCAATTTCTGCGGTAGCTAACGACCCCACAATCAAGGCAAACGATATTATTATCATTACTGACAGAGGCGCACCCGACCTTGTTGTTTTTAATGCAAACGGTCAAGCAGGCGTAGGCGCAACGGTTATAACAC
>JAXJQH010000040.1:0-6284 GCA_036311245.1 Oscillospiraceae bacterium
CCACTATTATCTCTCGCTTGCAAATGCTCACAATTCGATTTTTGTTCATTTCGGCGGCAGCAAATATGTTCTTGATTACATCAAAAACAACGGCGTTAAGACCATAAATTTCTTAAACACCCAAGGCTCTTACCGCGTTTCTGACCGAAAGGCTCCACATAATGCTTTTACCTCAGGTGAGCGACTGGTGCCGGTAATTTCCAAAAAGGGTCTTGATGCTACCTCCAAAATAAAAGACGCTTACAAATTTGGTGATAATTCTTCCCAAATGGCGCTGGGCAGCGCCGCAAACAGCATTACTGTTCCCTTCTCTTCTTCTACCAAGGCTACCTTTACCTACAACGCCGAGAGCGGCAAATACGAAAAGGGACAGTTTGGAAAAGCTCACATTGACCAGAGCACAGGCAAGGCTCTCTCGTTTGAGAATGTTTTCATTCTTCAGACCTCGATAAACCTTATGAATGCAAATTCCAAGGCGAATTACATTGATGTTAAATTAACTTCCGGCAGCGGCTACTACGCCTGCGACGGAAAGATCGCTCCCATCAGCTGGGCAAAGAACGGCTTTGACGGCGAGCTTAAATACTACACCACCGACGGCAAGGAGCTGACAGTTAAGTCTGGTAAATCCTATGTTGGTGTTCTTTCTACCACCGCTAATGTTACCTATGCCGAGTAAGGCTTAAAAAAACAGCAAATATCTAAACACAAAGGAAGTATACCCACTATGATGTATATCATCGACACAGCAAATTTAGACCAAATCCGCAAATGTGCAGAGTATTATCCCATTGCGGGTGTTACCACCAATCCCACCATCATTTCCAAGGAAAACACCAATTTTTTTAAGCTTATTCGTGATATCCGCGAGATTATCGGTCCTGATAAAATGCTTCACATTCAGGTTACTGCCGATACCGCAGAGGGAATAATTGAGGAAGCAAAGCTCCTAAAGAGCGCTGTCGGCGGAAATTTCTATGTTAAAATCCCCATATCGCGCGAGGGACTCAAAGCCACCTCATTTCTGCACGATATGGGCTTTAAGGTTACCGAAACCGCTATTTTTACTCAGCAGCAGGCTCTTATCGCAGCTCTTGCGGGCGCAGATTTCGTTGCTCCCTATGTTAACCGCCTTGACAACATTGTAAGTGACGGTGTTCAGGTTGTCGGCGAGATTGTTGAAATGTTCAAAAATTACAATCTTGAAACCAAGGTTCTTGCCGCAAGCTTTAAGACTGTTGAACAGATTCACAAAATCGCAATGTCGGGCTGTCACTCGGTTACCATCAATCCCGAGCTGTTTGAAACCCTCACCTATCACCCAATGACACAGTACGCCATTGACGATTTCAATGCTGACTGGCAGTCGGTTTACGGAAAGAAAACCATTGCCGACCTTTTTAACGAAACAAAATAAAAGAACATACAAAAAATGAGCCGAGCTTTTAAAGCTCGGCTCATTTTTATTTGAGTAGATTTACACACCCATCTTGGACTTTCTAAGCTGCTCTACGGGGGTGCAGTTAGTGGTGGGGGTGTGACCCTTAAGGGGCATAATTTTCTCGTTTATCGCATCGAGAATCCAGGATGCCTGCGGGAAGAAGTACTGGTCAAACTCAAAGGGAGGTGTAATCCAGTTCTGAGCGCCAACAACAACGGGAGGTGCGTCGAGATAGTCAAATGCAAGCTCGGTGATGTTTCTTGCAACATCATTTAAGAAGCTGCCGCGTACACAAGCGTCAGATGCGAGGACAACCTTGCCTGTTTTCTTAACAGACTCTAAAATCTTATCGTAATTTAAGGGGCAGATACTGTGCAGGTTGATAACCTCAGCAGAAACACCATATTTTGTTTCAAGCTCCTTAGCTGCATCCATAGCGCGATAGAGGGTTGCACCGATGGTGAGGATTGTGATGTCACTACCCTGCTTGACTAAATTGGTGTCGCCAATCTCAATCTCATAGCTCTCTGCGGGAACGCCGCCCTCTTTAAACTGCTCGCCGATGTCATAAAGTCTCTGACTCTCAAAAAATACAACGGGGTCGGTGCCGTTAAGCGCGGAAGCCATAAGTCCCTTTGCCTCCCAAGGAGTTGCAGGGAATACTACTTTAAGTCCGGGGATATGTGCGGTGAGCGAGGTCCAATCCTGAGAGTGCTGAGCACCATACTTAGAACCAACCGAAACACGAAGAACAACGGGCATTTTGAGGATACCTGCGCTCATAGACTGCCATTTTGCAAGCTGGTTGAAGATTTCATCGCCTGCGCAGCCGATAAAGTCAGCATACATAAGCTCAACGATAACACGACCGCCGCTCATTGCGTATCCTACTGCCGAGCCGACGATTGCAGACTCTGCGATGGGGGAGTTAAATAGGCGGGAATAAGGAAGAACCTCGGTAAGACCGCGGTAAACGGCGAATGCGCCGCCCCAGTCACGAACGTCCTCACCATAGGTGATGAGGGTGGGGTCCTCATAGAATTTATCGCAGATAGCCTCAAAGAGAGCATCACGATAGTTGTAAACCTTAAGTTTGGAAACAGGCTTTCCATCCTTAAATGCAAATCTCTCTTTACCCTCGATTTGCTTAACTCTGGGGCACTCCTCCTTAGGAGCGAGAACCTCAGGCTCTCTGTCTTCCATTTTTGCGATCTTTTCATTGGAGAACATAAGACGCTCAACAACAGCAGGGTCTTTCTCAAAATCAATGTAGGGAGACTCTTTAACATCAGAAGCCATTTTGCACATTTTGGTCATAATAGCAACGGTGTTGTCATAGATTGCCTGATACTCGTCATCGGTGCCGACACCTGCCTTAACAAGGTCCTCACGGAACTTGATAACGGGGTCAATTGCCTTCCAAGCATCGATTTCCTCTTTAGTTCTGTAGGAACTTGAGTCAGAGGGGGAGTGACCTGCAACACGATAGGTAACAACATCGAGGAAGCAAGGTCCATCACCATTTAAGAGGATTTCCTTCTTGCGCTTCATTGCATCGATAACTGCAAGGGGATTATAACCGTCAACACGCTCGGCGTGCAGCTGAGTGGGAGATACGCCTGCGCCGATACGAGCGAGCATATCGTAGCCCATGGTCTCGCCGCGGGTCTGACCGCCCATACCGTAATCATTATTAAAGCAGTTAAAGAGGATAGGCATTCCGCCTCTCTTGCTCTCTTCCCAAAGCTCACGATACTGGTCCATAGAAGCAAAGGTCATAGCCTCCCACATAGGACCTCTTGCGAGAGCACCGTCACCGATATTGGCAACAACGATACCCTTTTTATTGTTGACCTTCTTATAAAGTGCAGCACCGGTTGCAATAGTTCCCGAGCCGCCAACGATGGCATTGTTGGGATAAATTCCGAAAGGCTGGAAGAAGGCGTGCATTGAGCCGCCGAGTCCCATATGGAAGCCACTCTCGCGAGCAAAAATCTCAGCAAGCGCGCCATAAAGGATAAAGTCAAGAGCAAGCTCTTTTACAGTTTTCTGTCCCTTGCCTTCAACGGCTTTGAGGATTTTACCACCGAGGAAGTTTTTCATAATATCCATAAGCTCATCATCAGAAAGCTTCTCGATGCAGGAGAGAGCCTTTGCGAGGATTTCGCTGTGGCTTCTGTGAGAGCCGAAAATAAAGTCATCCTTATCGAGGATATAAGCCTGACCTACGGCAGACGCCTCCTGACCTAAAGATAAGTGAGCAGGGCCGGGATAGGTGTGCTCAACGCCGTTATATGCACCCTGAATTTTGATGAGGTTGATCATGGTCTCAAACTCACGCAGGATGGTGATATCACGGTAAATTCTCTTTAAGTCATCATCGGAATAATTTTTTCTTTCTTCCTTGATGGACTTGTTGTAGACATTAACATCAATGTCATTAAAGGTGATTTTTCCCGATTTTCTTAAAAACTCGGGATCTACAAATTGTGACTTAGGCATATTTTTCGCTCCTTTTATTATTTTTTACAGCTGAAACAGTGCTTCGCGGATGACCTCGCAAACTGTAGGGTGAGGGAATACAAATTCTTTAAGATCCTTTACCCTGTATTCGCTTTCAATCATCATTGCTGCACCATAAATAATTTCTGATGCATAGCTGCCGATAAGGTGAACGCCTAGGAGGCGGTCATACTTATTATCAACAATGAGCTTGCAAATTCCGTCTCCACCCTCGGTTTCGGCAACATATCTGCCGCTAAAACGCATTGAAACGGTGGAAACTCTGAAGTCCAGTCCCTTAGCCTTTGCGCTCTCCTCGGTTTCACCGACAGAGCCAACCTCGGGAGTTGTGTAAATTACAGAGGGAATTGCGTGGTAACGCATTTTGTCCTTAATTCCGAGAATGTGGTTTACAGCAACCTCAGACTCTCTGTAAGCGGTGTGAGCCAGCATAATTTTGCCGTTGACATCGCCTGTTGCATAAACACCTGCAACATTGGTGCGCAGGTTTTCATCGGTTACGATGTTGCCGCGCTCGGTATAGACACCGATGCTCTCTAAACCGATGCCCTGAGTAAATGCTCTTCTTCCGATTGCGATGAGAACCTTATCTGCCTCGACAGATTTGGTTTCGCCCTTTTCGGTGTATGTAACCTTACCGTTCTCAACGGCGGTAACGGCGCAGCCGAGCTTAAACTCAACGCCTTTTTTCTGATAGTTCTTAAGAAGAATGTTGGAAATCTCTCCGTCAGTAGGTCCTGCGATTTTATCGAGCATTTCGATAACTGTAACCTTAGAGCCTACAGAATTAAAATAGGAAGCCATTTCAAGCCCGATAACACCGCCGCCAATAACTACAAGCTTTTCGGGGATTTCACGAAGGTCGAGAATTTCGCGGTTGGTCATAGCAAAGCCGCTCTCGAGGCTTTCCTTTGCACCCTTGATGGGGGGAACAAATGCAGTTGAGCCTGTTGCGATAATGAGCTTATCTGTTGCATAGGACTTATCAGCTACTTCGATAATAAATCCATCTTCAGTTTTACCATTTATTTTACCGTCACCCTCAATAACGGTGACGTGGTTTGCCTTCATCTGCATTCCGACACCGCCGACAAGCTGAGCGACGACCTTGTTTTTACGGTCAACAACAACATTCTGGTCAATTTTAACATTTTCAGCGGTAACACCGAAGGCCTTACCGTCTACTGCGTGCTCATAAATTTTTGCGGAGTTTAAAAAGGTTTTAGAGGGAACGCAACCCTCATTTAAGCAGACACCGCCGAGCGCTCTTTTTTCAACGACTGCGGTTTTTAAGCCTGCGTGGCCTGCTCTCTCGGCTGCAAGGTAGCCCGCAGGACCGCCGCCGAGTACGATTAAATCAAATTTGTCCATAAGTTTCTACCTCTCTTAAACCGATTACATTGCAAGCAGAACTCGGAAAGCTTCCAAATTCTTGCAAAGGTCTTTTAAGAATCTTGCTGCGGGAGCGCCGTCAAGAGCTCTGTGGTCGAAGGTAAGAGACATTCCCATTGCCTGATATGCTTTAAGCTCGCCGCCGTTGTCACGGACTCTTGTCATCAGCGTTCCAACGCCGAGAATACCAGTCTGAGGAGGATTGATAACGGGAGTAAAGCTCTCGATACCCATAGCGCCGAGGTTACTTACGGTAAAGGTTGCGCCCGAAAGCTCATCAGGGCTGATGTTTCCTTCCTGAGCCTTTTTAGCAAGCGCCTTAGCCTCACTGGATATCTGAGCGAGAGATTTCATATCGGCATAGCGGATTGTGGGAACCATAAGTCCACGGGGAGTGTCAACAGCAACACCCAAGTGAACGTGATTAAAGCGGCGCATTGTATCGCCCTCTACAAGATGTGCATTGAGGTCCTTGTGAGAAAGCAGTGTTCTCGATACTGCAAAGAGAACAATATCGTTAAGGGTGATGTTAGGAAGATTTAATGCCTCTGCGCTCTTTTTAAGCTGCGCTCTGTACTGCATAACGTCGGTAGCATCGAATGCGCTGTTGAGTGTGAGCTGTGCCATAGAGGTGAGCGAATTGGTCATAGACTTTGCGATAGTTCTGCGAATTCCGCTGAACTTCTCATCCTCAAACTCAGGCTCGTTTGCAGCGGTTACTGCGGCTGAGGGAGAGGCTGCGCCAATATCGGAAAGACCGAATCTGCCGCCGAGAGCGGTGCCGCCTGCGGCTCCGTTTGCCTCAGCGAAGGCTGCCGATGTAGCACCTATGCCTTTTGCCATAAGCTCGCGGATATCCTTTTCAACAACTCTGCCATAAGGGCCGCTTCCCTCTGCGAGGCGTGCGTCAATATGCTCTTTCTCAGCG
>JAXJQH010000041.1:0-3947 GCA_036311245.1 Oscillospiraceae bacterium
CTGCTTTCTGCTCTTATCAATCAAAAAAAGGATTTTGTTGAGGGTATAAAGTTTGCTCAGGAGGCCATTGATGGAACTGCAGCTATTCTTATCCTTAAACAGGATGGCTCGCTTATAGCTGCGCGTGACCGTGTAGGCAGACTTCCTGTCCATATCGGAAAAGGTGAAAATGGCTACTGTGTTTCATTTGAGTCCTTTGCCTACCTTAAGCTTGGCTTTGAGGATTATGCTGAGCTTGGTCCGAGTGAAATTGTTTCTGTTACACCTGAGGGCATGACTCAGCTTTCTCCCCCGGGAAAGGAAATGCGAATCTGTGCGTTTTTGTGGAGTTATTATGGATATCCCACTTCCAATTATGAGGGAATAAATGTTGAGGCTATGCGCTATCGTAACGGCGAAATTTTAGCTCAGAACGATATTGATAATAATATTGCGCAGGATGTTGACTATGTCGGCGGCGTTCCTGATTCGGGAACACCGCACGCTATAGGATATGCAAACAAGAGTAAAGCTCCGTTTGCAAGAGCGTTTATTAAGTACACCCCTACTTGGGCAAGAAGCTTTACTCCTGCAAAGCAGTCGGACAGAAATAAAATTGCCAAGATGAAGCAAATTCCCGTTCATGAGCTTATTCAGGGTAAAAAGCTTCTGTTCGTTGATGATTCTATTGTCCGCGGAACACAGCTTAAGGAAACGGTTGATTTTCTGTATGAAAACGGCGCTGAGGCTGTTCATATGCGCTCCGCTTGCCCGCCGATTATGTATGGATGTAAATTCTTAAACTTCTCAAGAGCCACAAGTGATATGGAACTTATTGCCCGCAGAGCAATCATGGAGCTCGAAGGGGAAGAAGGATTTAATCATATTGATGAATACAGTGACTCCAATACCGAGCGTGGAAAAAATCTTCGTAAGGCAATCAGTGATAAATTCAATTTTGCATCACTCGAGTTCCAGTCTTTAGAGGGTGTAATCAAAGCTATCGGCCTTGAGCCATGCAAGCTTTGCACATACTGCTGGAACGGAAAGGAATAATTATGAATACACAATCAAGATCTGACAGCTACGCAGCCGCAGGCGTTGATATCACAGCCGGATACAAGGCGGTTGAACTTATGAAACAGCATATTGCTAAAACCCTTACAAGCGGAGTTTGCTCTGATGTAGGCGGCTTTGGCGGACTTTTTGAGCTTGATGTTACAGGTATGACCCGCCCTGTTTTAGTCAGTGGAACTGATGGAGTTGGAACTAAATTAAAGCTCGCATTTTTAATGGACAAGCACGATACAGTCGGTATTGACTGCGTTGCCATGTGCGTTAACGATATTATTTGCAGCGGCGCAAAGCCTCTGTTTTTCTTAGACTACATTGCTTGTGGAAAGAATATCCCTGAGCGTATTGCTGACATTGTTAAGGGTGTTTGTGAGGGCTGTGTTCAGTCGGGTGCTGCTCTTATCGGCGGCGAAACTGCTGAAATGCCAGGTTTCTATCCTGTCGATGAGTACGACCTCGCAGGTTACTCTACAGGCGTTGTAGACAAGTCTAAAATCATTGATAATAAAACAATGCAAGCAGGCGATGTTGTTATTGCGCTGCCCTCAAGCGGCGTTCATTCCAACGGCTTTTCTCTTGTTCGCAAGGTTTTTGATGTCGAAAACAGCGATATTAAAACACCTCTTGCAGAGCTCGGTGGA
Organism: Oscillospiraceae bacterium; assembly: GCA_036311245.1. Taxonomy (GTDB): domain Bacteria; phylum Bacillota; class Clostridia; order Oscillospirales; family Ruminococcaceae; genus SIG578. Next base: position 1,695 of record JAXJQH010000041.1, read on the forward strand.
AAATCCATAGGTGAAACCTTGCTTACTCCTACAAGAATTTATGTAAAGCCTGTTCTTGCCCTTTTAGAAAAGGTCAAGGTAAAGGGAATTTCCCACATCACCGGCGGCGGTTTCTATGAGAACATTCCCCGCAGTATCCCTGAGGGTCTCGGCGCTAAAATTAAAAAATCTGCTGTAAAAATTTTGCCTATTTTTGACCTTATCGCAAAAATAGGAAACATCAGTGAACGCGATATGTTTAACACCTTTAATATGGGTGTTGGAATGAGCGTTGTTGTTTCTAAAGAAGATGCAGAGCTTGCACTTTCCATTCTTCGCGAAAACGGCGAGGACGCATATCTTATCGGTGAGATTATTGCTTCAGATGATAAAATTATAATTGAATAAGTCTTTTTGAAAGGACAGAAAAGAATGAAGGAGCGCAAGGCTAAAATTGCCGTTCTTGTCTCGGGCGGCGGCACAAATTTGCAGGCTTTGATTGATGCTCAGAATAAAGGCATTATCAAAAGCGGCGAAATTGTGCTTGTTGTGTCTAATAATTACGGCGCGTATGCCCTCGAGAGAGCTAAAAACGCGGGTATTGACTGTGCGGTTGTTTCTAAAAAGGAATGTGCCGACCAAAATGAGTTTGAGGAGAAAATCAAAAACCTGCTCACTACATATAAAATTGACCTTATTATTCTTGCAGGTTTTATGGCAATCCTCAGCGAAAACTTTACAAGCGAATATCCAAAACGCATAATAAATGTTCATCCTTCGCTTATTCCGTCCTTTTGCGGCAAAGGTTTTTATGGCCTTCGTGTACACGAGGCAGCATTAGAGTACGGCGTTAAGGTTACAGGAGCTACGGTTCATTTTGTTAATGAGGTTCCTGATGGCGGTGAAATTATCCTGCAAAAAGCAGTGAAAATTTTAGAAAATGACACTCCTGAAACGCTGCAAAAAAGAGTAATGCGTCTGTGTGAGTGGAAAATCCTGCCAGAGGCAGCAGAAAAGGTCTGCAGTCAAATTATTTCCAAGGAATAAAGGGGAAAATTAAAAATGAATATTTACGAAATTAACGATATTGCAAAGCTTATCGAGGGCAACTCTTATGTTGGACGTGGTATTGTAATCGGAAAATCTGCGGATGCAAAAAAAGCTTGTATGGCATATTTCATTATGGGCAGAAGTGCTAACAGCCGTAACCGCATTTTTGTAGAGCGTGATGATGCGCTGTTTACAGAGCCTTTTGACGCTTCCAAGGTCGAAGACCCCAGCCTTATCATCTATGCTGCAATTCGCAGATATGAAAATAACCTTATAGTAACCAACGGTGACCAGACTGACACCGTTTATGAGGGTCTTAAAGCAGGAAAATCCTTTGACTGCGCACTCTCAAGCCGTAAGTTTGAGCCCGATGCTCCAAACTTTACTCCTCGCATCAGCGGTATGCTCACTTTTGAAAACGGCGATTTTACATATAAAATGAGTATCTTGAAATCGGGTGATGCTGAGGGCTCTTTCTGCAACCGTTTCGGCTATCATTACGGTACAAAGGCAGGACTTGGCCACTTTATCCACACCTATGTTTGCGACGGTAATCCCATTCCCACATTCCAGGGCGAGCCTGAGCGTGTTGCTATCCCTGATGATATCGACGAGTTTACTACATCTCTCTGGAATGCACTTGATAAAGATAATAAGATTTCTCTTTATGTCCGCTATATTGATTTAGAAAGCGGAAAGGAAGAGAACAGAATGATAAATAAAAACTGCTAAGGAGAATAAAATGAAAGAGTTTGAATTGAAATACGGTTGTAACCCCAACCAAAAACCTGCAAAAATCTTTATGCACGATGGCTCTGAGCTTCCCATCAAAATTCTCTGCGGAAGACCGGGTTATATCAATTTTCTTGATGCTTTTAACTCCTGGCAGCTTGTTAAAGAGTTAAAAGAGGCTCTTGGTTTGCCCGCTGTAACCTCTTTTAAGCACGTCAGCCCCACCTCCGCAGCTGTAGGAATTCCTCTTTCGGAAAACCTTAAAAAAGCCTGCTTTGTTGATGACATTGAGGGACTCGATGAATCACCCCTCGCCTCTGCATATGCAAGAGCAAGAGGAACTGACAGAATGTGCTCATTCGGCGATTGGGTTGCGCTTTCTGATGTCTGCGATGTTACCACCGCCCTTATGATTAAGCGAGAGGTATCGGACGGTATTATTGCACCCGGTTATGAGCCTGAGGCACTTGAAATTCTCAAATCTAAGAGAAA
>JAXJQH010000042.1:0-1160 GCA_036311245.1 Oscillospiraceae bacterium
ATATAAGATATTATACACTCTTTAGTAAAAAAAGGCAATATTTCATTAACAGTATTTTTTAAGATTACCTGAATATTCCACGCTCTCCTTCTCATATACATAAAGCAAGACGAGCAGCAGAAATCAACGCTCTGTTTCGGACATAAAATACATCGGGAGGCTTACACAACAATGGCTGTTTATAAACCGGAAGGCTCACTTATTTCAACGCCCTCAAACATAGCTGCGCTAAAATCCCCTGCAGCGCTTCAGGAGGCTTTTTCACAAGGGAAAATTTTAGAGGCTCGCGCTATGAGCTGCGACTGCGACCACAATCTCATATTAGACCTTGGCTGTATGAAAGGCATTATTCCGCGCGCCGAAGCCGCAATAGGCATAGAAGAAGGCGATGTGCGGGACATCGCAATTATCTCGCGTGTTAACAAACCCACCTGCTTTAAGATACTCTGTTTTGCGCAGCAGCCTAACGGTATTCCCTATGCTATTCTCTCGCGCCGCGCCGTTCAGGAAGAGTGCCGCAGAGAATACACCTGCAAATTAGTCCCCGGAGACATTCTTCCGGTTTGCATAACCCGTCTTGAGCCTTTTGGCTGCTTTGTAGATATTGGTTGCGGTATTATTTCTATGATACCCATTGATTTTATTTCGGTATCCCGCATTTCACACCCATCAGACCGTTTTTACAACGGGCAAAACATATATGCTGTTGTAAAATCTGTTGAGGAAAACGGTAAAATTACTCTTTCGCACAAAGAGCTACTTGGAACCTGGCAGCAAAATGCCCAGAACTTTCACATTGGAGAAACGGTTTCGGGAATTATCCGTTCTATTGAAAATTACGGGGTTTTTGTTGAGCTTACCCCCAACCTCGCAGGGCTTGCAGAGCCTAAAGAGGGTGTGTGCATCGGGCAGCAGGCAAGCGTTTACATAAAAAATCTCATTCCCGAAAAAATGAAGGTTAAGCTTATTATCATAGATTCGTTTCACGCGCAGTATTCTCAAAAAGAGCCTAAATATTACATAGACTCAGACCACATTGACAGATTTGTTTATTCCCCAAATGAAAGTACAAAAATTATTGAAACTATATTTTAAAAAAGGAGCCTCGTCCCGAGGCTCCTTTTACTTTTATTTAAACATATTATAATACATTGCTATTC
>JAXJQH010000043.1:0-12014 GCA_036311245.1 Oscillospiraceae bacterium
AGTGAGGTTTTACCGTGGTCAACGTGACCCATAACAACAACAACGGGAGGACGCAGCTTTAAGCTCTCCTCAGAGTCGGTTGAATCGTCAATAAGGCGTTCCTCAATAGTAACAACGACCTCTTTTTCGACCTTTGCATCAAGCTCCATAGCTACCATTGCAGCGGTGTCATAGTCGATGGTCTGGTTATTGGTTGCCATAACGCCGAGTAGCATTAAGCGCTTAATAACCTCGGCAGCGGTGACCTTAAGGCGCATAGCAAGCTCTGAAACAACGATTTCCTCAGGAATGGTTATTTTAAGCTGATGCTTTTTCTGCTGCTGAGCCGCAATTCTGCGCAGCTTATCAGCCTCGGTTTCTCTCTTGGAAGATGCGGGCTTGCCTCTCTGCTGAGATTTCTGAGTCAGCTTCTGTTTTCTCTGCATATGGTCAGAGTTATAGGAGCTGCTGGGAGCTATGCGCTCATATTTTTCATTATATTTATCAAGCTCAACAAAGTCAGTACGGGTGTTGACCTTGCGCACATCCTTTTTAACCTCAAGAGTTTCGGTGCTCCTTGTGCGGATAACATTCTCAAACTTCTCTTTAGGTTTTTTCTGCTTGGGCTCTTCTTTTCTCTTAGGCTCAGCCTTTTTCTCAGCTGCCTTTTGAGCACTCTTAGGCTCTGCCTTTTTCTCGGGAGCCTTTTGCTCTGCCTTTTTAGAAGCAGCCTTTTCTTCTTTTTTAGGAGCAGGCTTTTCCTCTTTTTTTGGTGCGGGAGCCTCTTTTGCCTTTTTGGCTGCCTCGCGCTGCTTCTTTTTCTCCTCGCGCTTGTCACCCTGGGCAAAATAGGCATCAAGGGTTTTAAGCTCGGTTTTCTTGGTAAAATGCTCAAAAACAATATTGAGCTCTTCTTCGTTTAAGGTGCGGCCTGTTTTCTTAGCATCCTCACCGTGATTAGAAAGCAGCAAAATGATTTCCTTGCTGTCAACATTTAGATCCTTTGCAAGCTCACTTAATTTATATTTTACGATCATTTGGTACCCTCCTGAATACGAAGTTTCTGTTTCAGCATTTGTGCAAATCCGTCATCAGTGATGGCAATAATACCTGTCATTTTTCCGATGCTTGCACCGAGTGTTTTCATATCATAAGCTGTTCTGATATGTTCTGTTTCCATTTTTTCACAGAGGAAGCTCAGCTCTTTTGCGGTTTTCTCCGAAATATCATTTGCAGAAAAAACTATTTCAGCCTCGCACCTTTGCATAGCGGTTTTCACAGTTTCAAATCCGAAAACAAGCTTTCCCGCTCTTCTGGCAAGACCTAAGGATGAGAGAAATACATCATTCATCTTTCCCGATTTCCTCCTCCAGCCGAGTGTAAACCTCATCGGGGATTTCACATTCAAGCGCTCGGGACAGAGCCTTGCTCTTTATTGCTTTTAAAAGGCACGCCTTCTCTGGGCAGATATAAACGCCGCGGCCCGCCTTTCTGCCGGTTATATCAAAGGAAACCTCTCCTGACGGCTGCCGCACAACGCGCACAAGCTCACGCTTGGGTTTCTTTTCCCTGCAGCCGCAGCAGCTACGCATCGGCACCTTTTTAACTGCCATAGCTATTCCCCCTCCAAATGGTTTAAATGTTTTTTAGTTCTCTCCGTAAAATCCGCTTTCAGGACGAATGTCAATCTTATATCCCGTTAGTCTTGCGGCAAGGCGGACATTCTGACCCTTGTTACCGATAGCAAGAGAAAGTTCATTGTCGGCAACGGTGACACGGCAGGCTTTAACATCCTCCTCGCCACCCTCTATAATTTCAACCTTGGTTATATGCTTTGCGGGCGAGAGAGCCGCTGTGATAAACTCAACGGGGTCCTCGCTGTATTTGACTATATCGATTTTCTCGCCGCCCAGCTCAGCTACCACATTGTCAATACGGGTTGACTTTGCGCCGATGCAGGCGCCGACAGCATCAACATTTTCATCGCGGCTGTAAACTGCCATCTTAGTTCTTGAGCCTGCCTCGCGGGAGATGGACTTGATTTCAACAATTCCATCATAAATCTCGGGGACTTCAAGCTCAAAAAGGCGCTTTACCATACCGGGATGGGTTCTCGAAATCATAATCTTGGGCGGGCGGGATGTTTTTTCAAGGTTACGCTTAACATCAACAACGTATACCCTGACTGTGTCGCCCACAGAGAAGCTCTCGCCGGGAATCATCTCGGTTTCGGGTAGCATAAGCTCACCCTTGCCCATATCGAGAGTTACTGAGCCGCGAACACTGTCTATACCGACAACTTTAGCGGTGATAAGCTCGTGAACCTTGCTCTGATACTCCTTAAAGGTGTTCATTCTTTCTTCTTCTTTTATTCCCTGACGGAAGACGTGCTTTGCGCTCTGAGCAGCAATTCTGCCCATATCCTTGGTTTTGATTTTGATATCAACATGTCCGCCGATTTTAGCTCTTTTGCTAACCTTAAGCGCCTCATCAAGTGTGATTTCAGCCTTAGGATTTTCAACATTTTCAACAACATTCTTGCGAATGGCTACATTAAACTTTCTGGTTTCGGGGTTTATATCAATGATGATATTCTCGGGCTCGCCGAAATCCTTTTTTACTGCATTCTCAATCGCAACCTTGATTTTCTCAAGCAGGCTTTCAACATTGATTCCCTTTTCCTTCTCAAGAATGCTCAGTGCTTCAAAAAATTCGTTATTCATTTTTCCGTTCTCCTCCAAGTCGTTTTATTATTTGTCATCGCACAGCTTTACATAAGCTGTGTCTGCAAGGCAGATAGTTTCTTCTGCTTGTTCTACCTTGATTTTAATTTCATTTCCCAAAAACTCATAAAGAGTTCCCTCGAGCTCTTTTCTGCCCTCACTGTCGGGGCGGATAAGGCGCACATAAACCTCGCTGCCTAAATACTCATTAAAGTGCCTATCGAGCCTCAGCTTTCTGCCAAGTCCGGGTGATCCGACCTCTAAATAGTAGCTTTGGTCAATAGGGTCAGCCTCGTCAATAAGCGGGTCAATCCTACGGCTGAACTGCTCACACTCGCTTATATCAAGGCTACCGTCCTCTTTTTCAATAAGGACCTTTAAAAACCAGTCTGCCCCCTCCTTTTCAAAGGTGACATCCCACAGCTTTAGCCCCATCTCGCTGCAAATCGGCAAAACGATTTCTTTTACCGTTTCGGCGGTGCTCTTTGTGCGTTTTCCCATAAGTTTCCTCCTTTTCTGCCCAAGTTCTTTGGACAAAAACAAAAGAGCGGGGCGACCCACTCTTTAACCTTTCGTGATATTACTCATATAGTATACCACCGCAGACTCAAAAATGCAAGCATTTTTTTATTTTTCCTGCATATTTCTGTATATTGCCTCGATTGTTGCATCACTTATATCGTGCTCCATTTTGCAGGCATCCTCGGCGGCGGTGTTCTCATCAACGCCAAGCTTTATTAAAAACGAAGTCAGCAGGCTGTGGCGCTTGTAAATTTTTTCTGCAAGGGCCTTACCCTGTTCGGTGAGAAGCAGCGAGCCATCCTGCGCACTTTCAATATATCCACCCTTTTTAAGAATGGAGACGGCACGACTGACACTCGGCTTGGAATATCCCATATATTCACCGACATCAACAGAGCGCACGCTACCGCCCTTTTTAGATAGCACATATATAGTTTCGAGATACATTTCGCCCGACTCTAATAAACGCATAACTCTAAGCCTCCAAAAGCCTACAATTTATTGTAATATTATTATACCACATTTTGAATTTTTTTCAAGTAGTGGGATTTTTTTGAAAAAAACTATTGACAAACCCCTATTACGGTGTTATCATATCTAAGGTAGTTAGCATATGCTAATTCCTAAAACTTGGTTACGGTGAGCACTATGACATTAAAAAATGCACAAGAGGGAAAGGAATATATCATTCAGAAAATTGAAACTGATGATGAAGAGCTGAATGCTTTTCTGTTTTCTTTAGGTTGCTATAGCGGCGAGCCCATCACCGTTGTTTCCCATTTAAAGGGCGGCTGCATTGTTTCTATTAAGGACAGCAGATATAATATTGACAATCAGCTGGCAGAAGCTATCATTATATAAGCTTTTGGCTTTTATGGTGCTCTGTTTCAGCTTTTTATTTTAACCATGAGTTAGCAGTCGCTAACTCAAAGAATGCAGTAAAAAATTTACGTCCGTAGGAGGAAAACAAAATGAGAATTGCTCTTGCAGGCAATCCCAACAGTGGCAAGACCACTATGTATAATGCACTTACAGGTAAGAGTGAAAAGGTTGGCAACTGGGCAGGCGTTACCGTTGACAAAAAGGAGCACGCCATAAAAAAAGCCTATACCTCTTCAAAGGAGGAGCTTATTGCAGTTGACCTTCCCGGTGCTTACTCAATGTCTCCTTTCACAAGCGAGGAGAGTGTTACAAGCTCTTATGTTAAGAACGAAAATCCCGATGCTATTATAAACATCGTCGATGCAACAAACTTAAGCCGCAGTCTTTTCTTTACCACCCAGCTTTTAGAGCTCCGTATTCCCCTTGTTGTTGCTTTAAACAAGAGTGACATTAACGAAAAGAAGCACACCGAGATTGATGTAGCGGCACTTAGCCAAAAGCTCGGTTGCCCCGTTATTGAAACGGTTTCAACCTCATCTGAGGGACTGGAAGCCGTTGTTAATGCGGCAGTTTCAATAGTCGGTACTACTCAAAGCGCTCCCTATGTTCAGGGCGACATTGACCTTACAAACAAAAAGGCAGTGCAGGAAGCGGACAGAAAAAGATTTAAGTTTGTAAACAGCATTGTTTCACAGGTCGAAAAACGAACAGTTTTAACAAAGGACAAGAATTTCAGCGACAAGATTGACGTTGTTCTCACCAACAAATGGCTCGGCATCCCCATTTTTGCTGTTGTTATGTGGCTGGTGTTCCAGTTATCTCAGGCTTGGGTTGGCCCCTATATCGCAGACACTCTCGTTTTATGGCTCGAAATGTTTCAGGAATGGGTAGGCTCACTTTTAGAGGGTGCATCTCCTCTGCTTTCTGCCCTGCTTGTTGACGGTGTAATCGGCGGTGTTATCGCAGTTATCGGATTTTTGCCCCTTGTTATGATAATGTATTTCCTCATTGCACTTTTAGAGGACTGCGGATATATGTCCCGCGTTGCAGTTGTGCTTGACCCCATTTTTAAAAGGGTTGGACTTTCGGGAAAATCGGTTATCCCCTTTGTTATCACAGTAGGCTGCGCTGTTCCGGGTATTATGGCAAGCCGCACTATCAGAAATGAGCGTGAACGCAGAGCAACCGCTATGCTCGCTCCCTTTATGCCCTGCGGCGCTAAAATTCCCGTTATTTCGCTCTTTGCAGGCGCTTTCTTTAACAATGCCGGCTGGGTAAGTACTGTTATGTACCTTTCGGGTATTGTTCTTATCTTCCTTGGCGCTCTGCTTGTTAACAAGATTACAGGCTACAAGGCAAGAAAATCCTTCTTTATCATTGAAATGCCCGAATACAAAATCCCCTCTCTGTGGGGCGCTTTCAAATCGATGTGCAGCCGTGGTTGGGCTTACATAGTTAAAGCTGCCACCATCATTCTTCTCTGCAACACCGCAGTTCAGATTATGCAGTCTTTCACATGGGGCCTCATTCCTGCAAATGAGATTGCAAGTAACTCTATATTAGCTTCAATTGCAGGAGTGTTCGCATACCTGCTGGTTCCCGTTGTCGGTGTTCTTTCATGGCAGCTTGCTGCCGCAGCAGTTACAGGCTTTATCGCAAAAGAAAATGTTGTCGGAACACTTGCCGTATGCTATGCTGTTTCTAATTTCGGCAGTTCAGATATTACCGGTTTTGATTCATCGGGCAATTTGGTTCCATTAACCGCCGCTGCCGCCCTTGCATACCTTATGTTTAACCTCTTTACTCCTCCCTGCTTTGCAGCCATCGGCGCTATGAACAGCGAAATGAAAAGCGCAAAATGGCTCTGGGGCGGAATCGGACTTCAGCTTGCTGTTGGTTATTCTGTGGCATATTTTGTATATACCATTGGCACACTAATATTTGCGCCCGCCACCTTAAATGTTGGGGCAGCGCTCGCAGGCTTTGCAGCCGTTTTAGCTATGGCAGCCGTTATTGTAATGCTCAGCATAAATGCCGAGAAAAAGCTCAAAGCAGAATATGCTCTTAAAGCGGCTGCTAAAGCCGAAAAGGAAACTGCTAATGTATAAAACTTAAAGCAGGTGAAATTTATGCAATTAGTTGATTATATTGTAATCGCGGTTATAGTTTTAATAATCGCTCTTGCCGCTCTCTATGTTATAAAAGCTAAGAAAAGCGGCAAGAAATGTATTGGCTGCCCTAATGCTAATTCTTGCAGCTCAAAAGGCTGCTCAGGCTGCAAGCAGAAATAGTTTAAATAAAAGCAAAAAGCCGTCCTCTCGGACGGCTTTTTTATTTGCTTTTTCGATTATATTTTTTGGTGTATTTCTTTAAAAATCTAAAGTTTTTGCTACTGAGGTCATTTTTAAGGGCGCGCCACTGCCAGTTTCCGCTACTTACTGCGGGGGTGTTCATTCTCGCCTCAGAAGAAAGGCCTATAAGGTCCTGCATTGTTAAAATAGCTGTGCTTGCGCAGCTGCTGAGCGCAGAGCGCATCATAGCTTTGGGGATATCCTTTTTGTCCTTTATACAAAGGGTGCGCATAGCAAAATCAAGCTCTGCCTCGCTTGTATTTTCGACATAACCCAAAAGAGTGTCATTATCGTGCGTGCCTGTGTAAACAACGCAGTTGGGGATATGATTTTTGGGAAGATAGGCGCTCTGTTCGCTTAAATCAAAGGCAAATTGCAGCACCTTCATTCCCGGAAAGCCACTGTCTGAAAGAAGCCTATAGACATCCTCGGTTAAGTACCCTAAGTCCTCGGCTATTATGGGAACACTACCAAGTTCTTTTTGTGCTGCATTAAAAAGCTCCATTGCAGGGCCCTCTCGCCACACTCCGTTTTTGGCATTTTCCGCGCCGAAGGGAATACAGTAATAGCCTGCAAAGCCGCGAAAATGGTCAATGCGAACGACATCATAGATAGAAAAGGCGGCTTTAAGGCGGGCAATATACCAAGAGTAGCCATCATTTTTCATATAGTCCCAATCATAAATGGGATTGCCCCAAAGCTGACCCTCCTCAGAAAATGCGTCAGGCGGGCAGCCTGCAACCTCAATAGGAACATAGTTTTCGTCAAGCTTAAACTGCTGCGGCTGCGACCAGACATCCGCCCCGTCGCGCGCGACATAAATGGGAACATCTCCGATTATTGAAATGCCTTTTTTATTTGCATATTTTTTAAGCTTAGACCACTGCCGAAAAAAGAAATACTGCAGCATTTTATAATACTCTATGCGCTCGCTGCATTTTTCTCGCCAAAGCAAAATAGCCTCCTCTTTGCGGCAGCGGATATCATTCTCCCAAGTTTCAAAAGCGGCTCCGCTGTGCGCATCCTTAACCGCCATAAAGAGAGCAAAGTCATCAAGCCAAAAGCTGTTTTTATTACAAAACTTTACAAAATCCGCAGGAATATTGCGGCTGAAATTTTCCCAAAGCTTTAAAAAGAGCTTGTTTCTCTCTATGTAAAGCGTGCCATAGTCCACGCGGTCCTGCCGAGCACCCCAAGAGATGTCTTTATAGTCACTTTTTTTAAGATAGCCCTCTTTGCAGAGCAAATCAAGGTCAATAAAATAGGGGTTTCCCGCAAAGGAAGAAAAGCTCTGATAGGGAGAATCGCCAAAGCCTGTCGGGCAAACGGGCAGTATCTGCCAAAAGGACTGCCCCGCAGCCTTTAACCTATCAACAAATTTATACGCCTCATGGCCCATAGTTCCTATTCCAAAGCGACCCGGCAGAGATGAAATGTGCATAAGCACTCCCGCCGCTCTGTTTTTAAGAAGTTCCATTATCCTACCTCGCCTGCTTTTTTGCAATGTTTCCAGCCTTTTTATTATACTACACGCTCCTAAAAAAGGCAACCGAAATGCAATCTCAAAAGAACATTATTTTAAATTATAGATGCGAAACAAGTTGGTGCAATAAAGAGTTTTTGAATCCCCCAGTCTTTTTTGCCGCAGGCAAAAAAGACAGCCCCCTTGTCTAAAGGGGGCCTATGTTTAGAAATCTTCATCCTGCCGTCTGAATTTTTCTCGTTGTATGTATTTTAACTTTTCAAGCACATCAGACGGGAGCGAAGGCAATATACATTCGCTGCACATCCCCATACTGTTTATTTCTATTTGCTCTAACAAGCACTCTCCATCCTGCTCATATATACAATAAAAATTCTCACATTTCATTTATATCACCTTTTCAGACACTTCTATAGCCTCGTGATTGTCCAATGCGTACTTACAGCATTGCAATACTAAAAGATTGAATGAAATATCATTTTGTGTTGCAAGCGCATTCAGTTTTTCAAAAAGTGGCTCTGTAAAACGAACTGTACGAGATATATTTGCATTTGTATATTCCTTTTGTATTTTGAACATAGCATCATCACCTATACTAATACTATATCCTAATTAGAATTTTTTATATAACCAAAAGCGGTTACATTTTACATATAAAAATGTGTTGGCTTTTAGCATCGACAAAAAACAGTCCTCTATATTAGAAGACTGTTTTATATATACTTTTTATTAAAAGGTTATTTAAAGCTTAAAGCCAATTTCCTCACAAAACTTTTGCCATTTGGGAAATTCGTAGCAGAGGGTTTTTGCGATGTGGCTGTCGCTTGACATTATTACCTTGCCGCCGTTTTCATAAATCAGTTTTAAAAGATGTGGCGCGGGATATGGGACAGAACGGTAGCCTCTATGGATAGCGCCCGTGTTTACTTCAAAGGGTTTCCCGCTTTTTAAAAGCCGCTTTATTGCAGACTCTGCCGCTTTTATATAGCGGGGGTTCTTTTCATCAAAAAGCTCGTTTCCGCCTCCATTGAATTTTGCGACTAAATCAAGGTGTCCGATTATATCGCATTTTGTTTTCTCGGCTACCTCTGCGACCGTTTCAAAATATGCTTCACAAAGCAGCAGAAAATCTCCACCGAAATGCTCATTTACCCCTGAAATCAGCTTCTCAGAAGTATCATCAACAGACAAAAATCCGTCTTTGACCTTAACATAATGCACCGAGCCGATAACATAGTCATATTTAGCATCAGGGCTATCTGAATAAAAATCCTGCTCAATGCCGCAAAGAATTTCTATTTTATCTTGGTATTTTTCCTTAAGGCGCAGAATTTCGCGACGGTAAGCTTGCGTTTTTTCGCTCGACATACAATATCCCTTATCAAAAGGTGTATAGGAATGTCCCGAAAATCCGAGAGTTTTCATTCCCTTATCTATCGCGGCTATGACCATCTCTTCGGCAGTGTTCTCACCGTCACAAAAGGTGGTGTGGGTGTGTAGGTCCCTTAAAATCATTTGGTCATTTTCTCCTGCTTAACTTTATGGTCAATAACGTGGCGGGAGGCAAGCTCTGCGTGAATATCATCGAGCGAAATGCCCATTTGCAGCATCAGTACCATAAGGTGATAGGTTAAATCGGCAATTTCATAGATGGTTTCCTTTTTATCATCTGCCTTTGCCGCAATGATAACCTCGGTGCTCTCCTCGCCCACCTTTTTAAGAATTTTATCAAGGCCCTTTTCAAAAAGGTAGGTGGTATAAGAGCCTTCTTTTTTCTCGATTTTTCTGCCCTCAATCATTTTCATCAGAATTTCGAGAGAAAATGCGCTGTTTTCCTCGCTCTCAAATAGGGGATTTTCAAAGCAGGACTGCGTTCCTAAGTGGCAGGCAGGTCCATCAGGCTTTACCTCTATTTTAAGAGCATCCTTATCGCAGTCAGCAATAATGGAAACGATATGCTGATAATTACCGCTGGTTTCGCCTTTGAGCCACAGCTCTTGTCTTGAGCGGCTGTAAAAGCAGGTAAGACCCTTTTCCATAGAAATCTCAAGGCTTTGCCTATTCATATATGCAACCGTCAGGAGCTTTTGGCTGTCGGCATCGACAACAACAGCGGGAATAAGACCCTTTTCATCAAATTTAAGCTCGTTAATATCAATCATTGTTTTCTCTCCTTATATCCTCATAGAAATTCCCTCGGCGCAAAGAGCCTTTTTTAAATCGGGAATTTTAACCTCGCCGAAATGGAAAATCGAAGCTGCAAGTCCTGCATCTACCTTGGGTAGCGCTTTAAAAAGGCGGGTGAAATCCTCTATACCGCCCGCTCCGCCCGAGGCGATAACAGGAACTGAAACTGCATTGCAGACTGCCTCTAACATTTCTAAATCAAAGCCGCCCTTAACACCGTCGGTATCAATGGAATTGACAACCACCTCGCCTGCGCCCATATTAACGCAGCGCACAATCCACTCGATAGCCTCCATACCTGTGTTTTCTCTGCCGCCCTTTGCAAAGACGCGGAAAACTCCATCCACCCTCTTTACATCGGCTGACAGAACAACACACTGATCGCCATATCTTTTGGCGGCCTCTCTTACAAGCTCGGGATTTTTAATAGCTCCTGAATTTATGCTCACCTTATCGGCGCCGCATTTTAAAACCCTGTCAAAGTCATCTAGTGTATTTATGCCGCCGCCGACGGTTAAGGGAATGAATATCGTTTTTGCAACCTCGGTTAAGATATCGGTAAAGAGCGCTCTGCCCTCTGCCGAGGCGGTTATATCGTAAAAAACAAGCTCGTCTGCCCCGCAGTCGCTATAAAATCGGGCAAGCTCGACGGGAGAGGAAACATCACTGAGTCCCTCGAAATTTACTCCCTTTACCACCCTGCCGTTTTTAACATCGAGGCAGGGAATAATTCTTTTTGTTATCATTTTGCCACCTCAATAGCCTCGGGAAGCGATATTGCGCCCGTGTAGTAAGCTTTTCCGACAATGGCGGCATAGATATTCTGCTCACGCAGTTTTTTTACATCCTCGATAGAGGAAACTCCGCCTGATGCAACAAAGTTTATTTTAAATTTTCCCGACAGTTCCTTATACAGCGCATGATTTGCGCCTTGCATAGCTCCGTCACGGGAAATATCGGTGCAGATAACGGTTTTAACCCCTATCTCCTCGAGCTTTTTGCAGAAATCAAAGGCATCATACTCGCTCTTTTCAAGCCAGCCGCGGATAGCAACCTTGCCATCCTTGATATCAACGCCGACTGCAATTTTCTCACCATACTTATTAACCGCCGCTTTAAGAAAGCTCTCGTCGGTTACGGCGGCTGTGCCGAGAATTACTCTGTCAGCACCTGCCGAAAGATAGGTCTTTACAGTTTCCATATCGCGAATTCCTCCGCCTATTTCTGTAAACAAATCCGTTTGCTCGCATATGGCTTTGACTACCAAAAGGTTGGGGGTTGAGCCGTCGCGTGCGCCCTCTAAGTCAACTAAGTGAATACAGGTTGCTCCGAGCTCTTTAAATTTCTTTGCCACCTCAGGGGGGTTAGTGCTGTAAACAGTCATCTCATTGTAATCGCCCTTAAAAAGACGCACTGCCTTACCCTCATATAAATCTATTGCAGGAAAAATCAGCATAATTTACCGCCCTCCTCACAAAATGCACGCAGAATATTAAGTCCCACCTTACCGCTTTTTTCAGGGTGGAACTGGCAGCCAAAAACATTTTTGTGCGCTACCGCCGCCGTTAAGTGTGCGCCGTACTCTGCCGTTGCTATAACAGAGTCATCGCAGTTTGTAGCATAAAACGAATGGACAAAATAAACCTGCTGCCCATCCTCAATATAGCGAAAAATTGGACTTTCAGGCTGCGAAAGTTTAAGGGAATTCCAGCCCATATGCGGAATTTTAAGGTCACCCTTAACAACATCTGAAATGGGGCGTATCTCGCCCTTTATAAGTGAAAGTCCCTTATGCTCGCCGTACTCATAGCTTTTTTCTAAAAGTAGCTGCATACCGAGGCAAATTCCAAGCAGCGGTTTGCCGCTCTTTGCCTCTGAAACTACCAC
>JAXJQH010000044.1:0-5796 GCA_036311245.1 Oscillospiraceae bacterium
ATCACCGTTGAAATAAAAAGCGGCGGCATAGAGCTTATCCGTGTAACTGACGATGGAAAGGGAATGTCTCCCGATGATGCTGAAACAGCTTTTTTGCGCCACGCAACGAGCAAGGTGCGCACAACGGCTGACCTTGATGAGATTTTTACCCTTGGTTTCCGTGGTGAAGCTCTTGCTTCGATTTGCGCAGTTTCCCGAGTATCTATGATTACAAGACATCAGGATGCCGAAATAGGTTGTCACGTTGAAATTGCGGGCGGAGAGCTTATCGGGAAGGAAGAAGCGGGATGTCCCGTTGGTACAACGATTATTGTAAAAAATGTATTTTACAACACTCCCGCAAGAATGAAATTCCTCAAAAAAGATGTTTCTGAGGCAAATGCTGTTGCGGCAGTTGTTGAAAAAATTGCTGTTTCAAACCCTCAGATTGCATTTAAATTTATTCGTGACGGAAGAATTGACCTTCAGACAGTAGGGGACGGCAAGCTATTTTCCGCAATACACTGCGTATTTGGAAAAAGCTTTGCAGACACCCTTTTGCCTGTTTCTTTTGAGAAAAACGGTGTAAAGATAGAAGGTTATATATCCAAGGCTTTAAGTGCAAGAGCAAAACGCTCAATGCAATATTTCTTTTTAAACGGCAGAACAGTAAAAAATATTACAATGACTGTTGCGCTTGAAGAGGCTTATAAAGGCTCGATTATGGTTGGAAAATTTCCCGCCTGCGTTTTAATGGTAAATGTTTCTCCCTCTGTTGTGGATGTAAATGTTCACCCCACAAAGACAGAAATTCGCTTTTCAGACGAAAGAATTATTTACGATGCGGTGTATTTTGCTTGCAAAACCACTATATCATCCGATAGTGCTGAGGCAGATATAATTTTAAAGCAAAATCCTTCACAAAAGCCGCTTTCAGAAACTGTAAAGTTTATAGACTTTACAATGAGTGGAGAGCAAACAAAGCTTGAAATGCCTCAAAACACTAAAGAAACACCTGTTACCATTAATATCATTGAGAATAATACCGAAATAACTGAAACAGAAATTATTCCAAGAATAGAGTTTTCGAAAAAGTCTGAGCAGATAGTACAGCTTTGTGATGACTCTGTAGATTCGCTTAAAAACGGTGAATTTAAATTAAACAGAGTTACTGAAACTATTTTTGAGAAAAAACAAATTGAAAAAACCGTTAAATCTCAAGAAATCCTGCCTGCAACTGAGCCTTTAGCATCATATCAATATCAGGCTGAGCCAAAGGATGAAAGATTTGCGGGAGCAAAAATTATCGGCGAACTTTTTGGTACATATATCTTGATGGAATGTGATAATTTCCTTTATTTGGTAGACAAGCATGCGGCTCACGAGAGGCTTATTTACAATAAACTTAAGTCTAAGACAGCCGAAATACAGCGTCAGTATCTTTTAGAGCCGATTATTACTAAGCCTGCCCGCGAAGAGTATGATGTACTTATAGAATACAAAGAAACAGTTATGTCACTCGGTTTTGAAATTGATGATTTCGGCGGCGGTTCAATTATTGTTCGCAGTGTGCCACCCTTTGTGCCTGCAGATGAAATTGTTTCGGTGCTTTCTGAAGTTGCGGGAAATCTGCAAAACTGTAAGAAAGAGGTGACCCCGCAGGTACTCGATGAAATTTTTCATACCATTGCCTGCCGTTCTGCCATTAAGGCGCACGATAAAAGTAGTAGCTTTGAGCAGTCTTTCTTAATTGAATGTTTAAGGCAGGAAACCGATGTTAAGTACTGCCCGCACGGTAGACCTGTTGCGGCTAAAATTTCTAAAACAGAAATAGAAAAAAGATTTGGAAGAATTCAGTAGGAGGCATTTGCTTGAAAAAGGATAAAATCCCTTTTGTTGCTGTTGTAGGTCCAACTGCCTCGGGTAAAACAGCTCTTTCCATTGCTCTTGCAAAGGTTTTTGATGCTGAGGTTGTTTCAGCGGATTCAATGCAGATATATAAGGGAATGGATATTGCAACAGCTAAGCCTACTACAGATGAAATGCAGAATATCGCACATCATCTCATCGGCTTTGTCGACATTTCTCAGAAATTTTCTGTTGCACAGTATCTTTCCTGCGCCCGAAATTGCATAAATGACATATACTCGCGTGGAAAGAAAATTATTGTTACGGGCGGAACGGGGCTTTATGTCAGTAGTCTTGTGGATAACATACAATTTGAGGATGAGGCTGAAAATCAGCTGCGAGCTGAACTTACACATAAAGCAGAAGAGCATGGCGGGGCATATATGCTTGAGCAACTGAAAATTCTTGACCCCGAATATGCTAACGAGCTTCACGAAAACGATATTACACGAATTATCAGAGGAATAGAGATAAATAGGCTTTTCGGGCATACAATGAGCGAGCACAAGCGCATTTCGCGCCTTGCGCAATCGCCGTACGATGTATGTATGCTCGGGATAGCATTTCGTGACCGACAAAAGCT
Organism: Oscillospiraceae bacterium; assembly: GCA_036311245.1. GTDB lineage: Bacteria > Bacillota > Clostridia > Oscillospirales > Ruminococcaceae > SIG578. The sequence continues at coordinate 2,471 of JAXJQH010000044.1, forward strand.
TTATAACCGCATTGATAAACGTGTTGAAATTATGCTGCAAAACGGACTTGAGGCTGAGGCACGGCACTTTTTTGGTAAATTTGACAGCAATAAAACTGCTGTTCAGGCAATAGGCTATAAAGAGTTGTTTCCGTACCTCGAGGGTAGAATGTCACTTGACGAGGCTGCCGACAACCTCAAGCGTGCAACCAGAAACTATGCAAAGCGACAGCTTACCTGGTTTCGTAAGGATGAACGTATTCATTGGCTGCATGCCGATGAAATGGATAAAAATGAGATTATACAAGAGGCGAATTCAATTTGCGATTTATTTTACTCAAACGGCGAAATAAGTTGATTTTTCCACTAAAGTATGGTAAAATATTTCTATTATAAAAAAGGAGGAAATTGAGATATGAGCCGCGTTTCTAAAGTCATAAAAATGCTGCTTGTTGCAGCTCTCTCAATTTTTCTCCTGATTTTTATTATTTATCAGATTTACAGTTCGCTTTATTCGCCATATACCACCGAAACGGTGTCTCAGCTTTCTCACGAAAATAAAATTCAGGTTGAAGGAATTTTTTTGCGCTCTGAAGAGACTGTAAACGCAGCACATCAGGGGTATATTGTTCACTATCTTTATTCTGATGGACAAAAGGTTGGGGCAGGCGGAACTGTTGCAGAGCTTTATGCTTCAGAAAACGATGTTTTGAATTATGAAAAAATAAAAGAGCTCAAACATCGTCTTGAAATTCTTGAACAGTCTCAGGACCAATCAAGCGCACTTGTTACTAACGCCGACCAGATAACTACTCAGATTAATAGCAAAATCAAGGAGCTGTCTATGGCGGTTTTCAGGTGCGATGCCGATGCTATTGCAGATTGCAAGGATGATTTGCAAATTCTTTTAAACCGCAGAAATATAATTACTGAAAAGGAAACCGATTTTAACGATTATATTACACAGATAAAAAACGAGATTAATTCCCGAAATAAAAGTATCCGAAACGCACTGAAAACCGTCAAGGCTGAAAAAAACGGTAACTTTGTTATTTCAACGGATGGGTATGAGTCAACCGCCGTTTTTAGCAGCATTTCCCAGATGTCTGTATCTGAAATAGATGAATTTATAGCACATTCCAAGCCGCAAGATGTTTCTCAGAACACCATAGGCAAGCTTATAACCGATTTCACATGGTACTATACTATGATTTTGCCTATTGATGACCACGAGTATAATGAGAAAATCAAAGAGGGGACAACCCTCAGAATGCGCTTTACCGATGTTTCAGAAGAGCCATGCAATGTTGTTGTCAGCAAAGTTATTCTTGATGAGGCAAATTCACAAATGGCTGTTATTGTTCGTTCTGAGCATATGACAGGTAAATTTTGCTCTGCAAGACTTGAAAAAGCAGAAATAATTTTCTCTACTGCAAAAGGGTACAAGGTTAAAAAGAGCGCAGTCAGATTTGATGAGGACGGAAATAAGGGTGTGTATGTTGTAATAGCGCAGCAAATGTTCTTCCGTAAGATAGATGTAATTTATGAGAAGGATGATTATGTGATTTGCTCCGCCACTAATGGAAGCGGAACTTTAAAACCGTTTGATGATGTTATCGTGAAAGGAACAGATTTGTATGACGGAAAGAATCTCTGAGATAGCTGTCATTGAAAATCTTAAAAATATTCGAAACAATATTGCTGTTGCCGCAGAAAAAAGTGGCAGATGCGAAAAGGATATACGCCTTATGGCAGTTACAAAAACTGTCACACCGGAGCTTGTAAATGTTGCCATAAAAAATGGTGTAGACTTATTAGGCGAAAACCGGGTTCAGGAATATCTTGATAAAAAAGATTGCTACACCAAAGGGTGCGAGGTACAGTTTATAGGTCACCTGCAAACTAATAAGGTTAAATATATTATTGATAAGGTTAGTATGATACAGTCGGTTGACAGCGTTAAGCTTGCAACCGAAATCAGCAAGAACGCTATAAAGAATAAGCTTATTATGGACATCCTTGTTGAAATCAACATCGGTCAGGAGCTTTCTAAATCGGGAACAAGTCCTGAGGAAGCGCTTGAACTTGTCGATGAAATATCAAGGCTTGAGGGTGTCAGAGTACGCGGTCTTATGTCAATTCCTCCAATTTGTGAGAAAAAATCGGAAAGTTTACATTATTTTTCAAGACTCAAGCAAATATTTGTTGACATTGGCGCCAAAAACATAGATAATGTATATATGGACTACCTTTCGATGGGAATGTCACAAGATTATGAGGCTGCTATCGAAATGGGAGCGAACATTGTCCGAATAGGATCAGCCCTTTTTGGACAAAGACACTATCAATAACTTTAAAGATTTAAAATAAAGAAAGAGAGGTCTAAAAATGGGAATTTTCGGAAAATTATTCGGTGACGCAGAAGACGAGCAGTTTGAAAACGAAAGAGACGGATTGGGTGAGGATTTAATTCGCAATAACGATACTGAGTATGATGATACAACCGTTTCTTACGGAAGTGAAAAAAACAACCGTAACCGCGTTGTAAATATTCACGCAACAACTCAGCTTCAGGTTATTCTTGTAAAACCCGAGCGTTTTGAGGATGCTCGTACAATCGCTGACCACCTCAATTCTAAGAGAACTGTTGTTCTCAATTTAGAGTCTACCAATAAAGATGTTTCCAGAAGACTTATAGACTTTTTGAGCGGAGTTGCATATGCAAACCACGGTCAGATTAAGCGCGTTGCTAACTCTACATTCATTATCACTCCTTACAATGTTGCCATTGAGGGAGACCTTCTTGATGAGTTAGAAAACAGCGGAGTATATTTCTAAACATATGAGCGACTGTTTGAGTCAACTGCACCTTAGCCGCGATGAGTCGGTTTTTGCTGCAAAGATTAAAGATTGTTGCCTGCTTTGTGATAGAAACAATATTCCAAAGTTTAGCGGATTTCTTGATTTAAGACAGCAAAAAATAGCTGAGTTTGCAGCTTCGGGATTTTCTCCCGGTTCTTTTACGCTGTGTGGAGGTTTTGAAGGCGCCGAGCGAAAAATGTTCGGCGTTTTTCCCGATTATATATCTGACAGAGCACAAGAGTTTCCGATATCATATCTTTGTGTTTCACATAAAAGACCGCTTACCCATCGGGATTTTCTGGGGAGCCTTATGTCATTAGGGATAAAGCGCGAGGTTGTCGGAGATATAATTGCGGGAGAGAATAAGAGTTATATTATAATTCAAAGCGCAATGTGTGAGCATATTATTGATAACATTTCTAAAATAGGAAATGTAGGTGTCAGTATTTCTGTTTGCACAAGTGATGAAATTGTAGTATCAAATG
>JAXJQH010000045.1:0-2316 GCA_036311245.1 Oscillospiraceae bacterium
CAACATATGCTCCCGGAAGCAGAAAAGAAATATAAAATGACAAATATTTGAGAATACGAACAAAGGTTGAAAAATAAGGTCTGCGCGCATAGTCATCAAAGCTTTTAAAATTTTCACCAAACAAAAACGGAACTATAAGCGCATAGGGCGATCCATCTACTAAAACCGCAATTCTTCCCTCGTTTATTTTTCCGCAAAGAACATCGGGGCGCTCTGTATTTCCAACCGAGGAAAAAAGCGAAAACGGGTGATTTTCCAGATATGGGCGAACATAAGAGGAGTCAAGAATTACATCAAGGTTAATTTTCTTAAGCTTTTTTCGCACCTCTTTTATAAGCTTTGGAGATGCTCTGTCAGAAAGATATATTAAACACAAATCTGTTTTACTCTGCGCTCCGACAGACATAAGCTCAAAGCGAAGCTTGGGGGATTTAATTCGCCGCCTTACCATACTTAAATTTATTCTCAGAGGCTCTGTAAATGCTTCCTTTGGTCCAAGCTCGTTTGCCTCGTTTGATGGCTCAGAAATGCTTCTGAACTGAAATCCGTGAGCGGCGAGAGCAAATGCTATTTGCTCTCCCTCTATGAGAATAATTACAAAGCCTGACATCATTGCGGTAAAGAGTGTGTCAAAGTCAAATATTTCTCTTTGCTCTACTGACAATATGCTTTTATGCATAATAAAATCACAAATATCGCGCCCGCTATACACCCTATCTCCTTCAAGCTCAGAAAGCGGCTTTATTATCGAGAGGGCAAGTGTTTGCGCATTTATCATTCCCTCGCAGGAAAGCAAAAGTATCTTAGATTTGCCAATCTCCATTTCCCTTTTATTAAGGTCGGACGAATTGGGAAATTGCTCTCTGAGTCTTACCATATTTTCAGTAATAGATGGGGAAATCGGAACAGTTTTTTTGGGTGAATTGCTATTAGGCTCACCATTGAGTGCGTATGCAATTTTTTTGCGAAGATTATCAAACATACTCTTTTCTCCCTGAAATTTTTACTAATATCTTTTCCGCATTTTGCGTGCAAATTCATACATATTTGGGCAGAAGCCGAAAACAATATTTTAAAGCAAAACAGTCAGGGGTAAATGATATGGCAATTATATTTATAAGAACAGCAATAATGTATCTGATAGTTATTATTTCAATACGCATTATGGGGCGCAGACAGGTTGGAGAGTTGCAGCCTTCCGAGCTTGTTATAACTATGCTTATATCGAACTTGGCCACTATGCCGATGGAGGACCGCGCCCTGCCTTTCTTTTCAGGGCTTATTCCTATTATTGTGCTTGTATGCTTTGAGGTTTTTACCTCTTATCTTTTAAAGGATTCACCTATTTTGCGAAAGTATATTTGCGGTTCTCCGCAGGTTATTATTAAGGATGGAAAAATAGACCAGCAGGTTATGAAAAAGCTGCGTTTTTCGGTTGATGACCTTATAGAGGAGCTGCGAATAAACAATATATTTGATTTTTCTGAAGTAGATTGCGCTATTGCCGAAACAACAGGGCAGCTCAGTGTTTTTAAGAAATATCAGTTTCAGGAAGTTGAAAACCGAAATATTGGGAATATGAGCGACAAGACATCCTGCCCTTCGTTTATTGTCGTTTGTGACGGTAAAATAAATCACGAAGGAATAAAGCTATGTGACAGAGATGAAAGATTTATAGAAAAAACGCTAAAACAAAAAGGCATTGATATGAAAAAAGTTCTTGTCATGATATGTGACAAGAACGGTAAATACTCTATTGTTGAAAAGGAATAAGGGTTTATGAAGCGGCTAACTGTAACGATTATAATTTTTCTTATTTCAATTATTATTTGTATTGGCGGTCTTGCGTATATCAAGGCAAAAAAGGATGAATATAGCAATCTTTTACATTTGGCATACAAGCAGGCGCAGGACGGAAATCTCGAGGATGCCAAAAAAAATGTTGATAAATTCCAAAAAAGATGGGATGCAAACGAAAAGTATCTTATGTTCTTAATACACCGAGAAGATCTCGGTGAAATCGCATTTGCAGCACGTTCAATAAAAGAATACATCAATGCCGAGGAGCTACCCGAATTTTATTCCGAGCTAAACAGAATAATGGCACTTCTGGATCACCTATGGGAAACAGAAGTGCCACTACCTGAAAATATTTTTTAATTATGCCGAAATCAGCTGCCTTTTAGGCTCAATATAAGCTAGTTGTTCGGTTTGTGCAATACCCGAGCTGACAACAGAGTCACCTTCTGTTTCGGGTTGACTGCTTTCGGGTTGACTGACTTCCGGCGACTGCATATTATCTAAAAATTCTTGATG
>JAXJQH010000046.1:0-4188 GCA_036311245.1 Oscillospiraceae bacterium
TCGCACGACAGATATTTTCTTGAAAAAATTCCTAACAAGATATTAAATCTCAAAAATAACACTGCACAAGTAATTAAGGGCAACTACTGCGAGCTTTCAAAGTTTCTCGAACTTCAAAGACGATCTGAAGCAGAAACGGTAAGTCAGGAAAAAAAGCTGCGCGCACATAATAATTCAGGTCACAGAAGCCGAGAGCAGCGCGCGCTCGACGCTCAGAGAAGAAATGAACTTTCCCGCCTCGAAAAAGAAGTTGAGAGCCTTGAAAACAGCATAAAAGAAATGGAAGCTGAGCTTTCAGACACCAAAGTTTTTGCTGATTTTAAGCGCTCTGCAGAGCTTTGCAATGAGCTCGAATACGCACGGCATCAATATGAAAAAGCACTTGAAGACTGGCTTGATCTCTCGGAAAGCTGATAGTTGATTTTTCTTTAAAAAAGGTATACAATATAATGTAATTTGGTTAAGGAGAAAAAGTTGATGGAAAAAGAATTTAATATAGAAGAGCAGGAGCCTTTTAGTATTCCCGCGCTCGCGCTGCGAGGGATAATACTCTTCCCAAGCACTATCCTCAATTTTGAGGTGGTGCGCCCCAAATCAGTTGCGGCTGTAAAATATGCACTGAAAACTCAAAAAGATATATTTTTAGTAACTCAGAAGGATATTTTAGTAGAAGAACCTGAAGAAAAAGATTTGTATAAAGTGGGTGTTGTTGCCTGCGTTAAACAGGTTATTCGCGGAAACGGCAATTCAATGCGTGTAATTGTCGAGGGAAATACCGCGCAAAAATGCTCTCGATGGACACCGATGATGAGTATTTTGTTGCAGAGATTAAAGACTATCCTATGCAAAGAAGAACAGTTTCTATTTCTATTATTCAAGAGGCGCTCATCCGAAAGCTTAAGGATTCGTTTGAAACATATGTTTCGCTTGCTCCTCAAATGCCGCGCGAAATTATTATCAGAATTTTCAACGAGAATGACCCACTTGCGCTCTCTGAGCTTTTTGCAGGAAACATCTCGCTTCCCATTGAGGACAAGCAAAAGGTGCTCGAACTTTCTGATGTTACCAAGCGCCTTGAATTTCTTGTCCACTCTCTTGAGCACGAAAATGAAGTGCTTGAGGTTGAACACGAAATTAACGAGCAGGTTCAGGAAAATATTGACCGCAATCAGCGTGAATATTATCTCAGGGAACAGCTTAAGGTTATTGCAGATGAGCTTGGCACGGGAGATGACCCCGTTTCTGAAGCTGAAGAATATCGCAGAAAAATAGAAAAGCTCTCACTTCTCGCCCCTTCCTCTGAAAAGCTCATAAAAGAAGTCAATAAGCTAGCAAAAATGCCTAATAACTCACATGAGGCAAGTGTTATTCGCAGCTATCTTGACACCTGCCTTTCGCTTCCATGGAACACTTTTACAACCGATAAGATTAATATTGAAAAGGCTAAAAAGCTCCTTGATAATGAGCATTTTGGTCTTACTGATGTTAAAGAACGTATTCTGGAATTTATGGCAGTGAGAAAGCTGGCTCCAGATGTTAAGGGGCAGATTATCTGCCTTGTAGGCCCTCCTGGAGTCGGTAAAACGTCTATTGCCGCATCTCTTGCAAAGGCGATGGGCAGAAAATACGCTCGTATTTCGCTTGGTGGTGTGCGCGATGAGGCTGATATTCGCGGCCATCGCAAAACCTATATCGGCTCTATGCCGGGCAGAATTATCGCGGCTTTCCAGCAGGCGGGCAGTAACAATCCGCTTATCCTTTTTGATGAAATAGATAAAATGGGTAATGATTTCAGAGGTGACCCCGCATCGGCGATGCTTGAGGTTCTTGATGCTGAACAAAACAGCTCCTTCCGCGATCATTATCTTGAAATTCCTTTTGATATCAGCAATGCTGTGTTTGTAACTTCGGCTAACACTCTTGACACCATTCCTGCGCCTATTCTTGATAGAATGGAGATCATTGAGCTTTCAAGCTATACAGCTGAGGAAAAATTCCGTATTGTTAAAGACCATCTTGTTGTAAAACAACTTAAAAAACACGGTCTTAACAAGAATTCTTGCCGTATAACAGATAGCGCCATTCGTGATATTATTGATTTTTATACACGCGAGGCGGGAGTTCGTCAGGCAGAGCGCACCGTTGCATCAATTATGAGAAAAGCGGCTAAAAAGCTTGTTTCCGAAAAGGGAAAGGCTCGCCGTGTTGTAATTGATTGCACCGACCTCGAAAGCTATCTCGGACCCCGCCGCTACAAAAGGGATGAGCTTCATAAAAAAGACATAGTTGGCACTGTAAATGGATTAGCCTTTACATCGGTAGGCGGAGAGTTATTGCAAATTGAGGCTGCTGTTTTAGAGGGAACAGGTAAAATCGAAATTACCGGCTCTCTTGGAGATGTTATGACAGAGTCTGCAAAAGCGGCGCTCAGCCATATTCGTTCTATTGCAAAATATTATGATATTCCCGCCGATTTTTACAGGACGCGCGATATTCATATCCACGCTCCCGAGGGTGCAGTTCCTAAAGACGGACCGTCTGCGGGCATCACTATCGCAACAGCCCTTCTCTCCGCACTGACAGAAATGCCTGTGCGACACGATGTCGCCATGACGGGCGAGATAACCCTGCGCGGCAGAGTTCTCCCCATCGGTGGGCTTAAAGAAAAGACTATGGCAGCATATAAAGCCGGTATGACAACGGTTATAATCCCAGAGCAGAATGTCCCTGACCTTGATAAAATCGACCCGACAGTTAAGCATAAGCTTAACTTTATTCCTGTAAGTGATTTTTCAGAGGTTATAGAGGTCGCCCTAAAGGCTGCGGATAAGCCTTCGGAAGATAAAAAACATACATCTCAGAGAGTTGTGCCAAAAAGCCCTGCAACCGTTCCCACGACAGCTAACTGATTTTGGAGAAAAGTTATGAATTTTAATCAAATTCAATTTGAAACATCGTTTGGAAGACCCGACCAGTTTTTTGAGTCTGACTTACCTGAAATTGCTTTTGTTGGCAGATCAAATGTTGGAAAGTCTTCAATGATAAATCGGGTATTTAGTCGTAAAAACCTTGCCCGAGTCAGCTCATCTCCCGGAAAAACTGCAACAATAAACTTTTTTAAGCTGGGAAATATGCGCTTTGCCGACCTTCCGGGGTATGGCTTTGCGCGTGTTTCTAAAGAGGAAAAAGAGCGTTGGGGTAAATTGATGGATGCATATTTTTCATCCGGAAGACAGATAGAGCTTGTATTATCGCTTATGGATATGCGCCATCCACCCTCAAAGGATGACCTTGTTATGACGGATTTTCTTGTTGAAAGTGAAATTCCTTTTGTTATCGTGTTGACAAAGGTTGATAAGCTTTCTAAAAAGGAACGCGATAAAATGCGCCAAACCATTCGCAAAAGCATTGGTGAGGAGCTTGATGTTCCTATGATAGAATTTTCCTCGGAAACAGGTGAGGGAACAGAGGAGATACGCGCCCTGATTGAACAAATACAAGCTGATTTTTCGTAAATCTTTAAGGAGAAATACATACAGAATGAAAACTTACGAGGCTTTTGCTCCTTTTTATGACGGGCTGACAAATAATGTTGACTATGCTCATTTAAGCTCATATTTTGATAAAATTATCAAGGAAAACGGAAATGGCGGAAATCTGCTTTTAGACCTTGCCTGCGGAACAGGCAGCCTTTCTTTTGAGCTTGCAGATAAGGGTTATGATGTGATTTCGGTTGATGCAAGCGAGCAAATGCTGTCTGAGGCGATGCGCAAGCCGCATACATTTGGAAATCCAACCTTTTTAAACCAAACAATGCAAAATCTTGACCTTTTCGGCACCATTGATGCTGCTGTTTGCTGCCTTGACAGTATAAATCATCTTTCATCGAAGGTGGATGTAAAGCGCGCTATCGGAAGAGTAGCTCTTTTTATGAATGCAGGCGGACTGTTTATATTTGATGTCAACACCATTTATAAGCATCGTGAGATTTTAGGTGATAATACCTTTGTTTATGACACCGATGATGTTTACTGTGTCTGGCAAAATGCCTATTGCCAAAATGATGGGTCTGTTGAGATATCTCTTGATTTTTTCAAATCTCAAAAGAACGGGACTTATTTGAGAGAGCAGGAGAGCTTTTGCGAGTATATTTATGATGATGAGTTTTTAACTCAGTGCATAAAACAA
>JAXJQH010000047.1:0-2364 GCA_036311245.1 Oscillospiraceae bacterium
AAGGAACTCGCTCGCTTGAGGTTGGTGTAACTCATATTTATCACGCAAAATTTGATAATATGTCCAAACAAGAGCTTTTGGATTATATCAAAGAGTTCCGCTCAGACAACATCTTTGCAATCGCAGAGCTGTTCTCTCGCGGAGCCACCACTTATGAAATTCACGAAATAACTCAAATCACAGAATTTTTCCTCGAGAGTATCAAAAGCATAGTTGATATGGAGGAAACCTTAAAGGCTAACCCTAAAAACCGCGATATCCTGCTTAAAGCCAAAAAAATGGGCTTTAGCGATAAATATGTCGCGCGTATGTGGAAGTGCAGTGAGCTTGAGGTGTTTAATTTCAGAAAAGAACACAATATGTTCCCCGTATTTAAAATGGTTGACACCTGCCACACAAATGCCTATATTCCTTATTTCTACGCTTCCTATACAGGTGAAAATGCATCTGTATTAACCGATAAAAAGAAGATAGTTGTTCTTGGAGCGGGTCCCATTCGTATTGGTCAGGGTGTTGAGTTTGACTATTCAACCGTTCACGCAGTTACAACTATTAAAAACTCGGGTTATGAGGCTATTATCATAAATAATAACCCTGAAACCGTTTCAACCGACTATACCACTGCTGATAAGCTTTATTTCGAGCCTCTGACTCCTGAGGATGTTATGAACATCATCGAGTTTGAGAAGCCTGAGGGTGTAATCGCATCTCTCGGCGGTCAGACTGCTATCAACCTTGCCGACCCCTTAGATGAGATGGGAGTCAAGATTATAGGCACCGATTGTGCTGCTATTGAAAAGGCTGAAAACCGTGATAGCTTTGAAAAAATTCTCAATAGCTTAAACATTCCTCAGCCTAAGGGAAAGGCGGTCACAAAGATTGAGGACGGTATCAATGCTGCCGCAGAAATCGGCTATCCCGTTCTTGTTCGTCCCAGCTTTGTTTTAGGTGGTAGAGCAATGCAGATAGTCGCAAATGAAGACCAGCTTCGCCACTACCTTAAAACCGCTGTTGAAATTGACGAGGACAAGCCTGTCTTGGTTGATAAATACATTCAGGGTAAAGAGGTCGAGGTTGACGCAATTTGTGACGGTAGAGATGTATTTGTCCCCGGTATTATGGAGCTTGTTGAGAGAACAGGTGTCCACAGCGGTGACTCAATAAGTGTTTACCCCACATTCAGCATTTCAGATAAGGTTAAGGGTATTATCCTGCAATATGCTAAAAAATTAGGTCTCGGAATTGGAATTGTTGGTCTTTATAATATCCAGTTTATCGTTGATGAAAATGAGAATGTTTTCATCATTGAGGTAAACCCCCGCTCATCAAGAACTGTTCCGTTCCTCTCCAAGGCAACGGGCTACAGCCTTGCTGATATCGCAACCGAGGTAATTCTCGGCAAATCTCTTAAAGAGCAGGGCATTTTCGATATCTACCCGCAGGAGAAAAACAGAGTTTATGTAAAGGTTCCTGTATTCTCCTTTAACAAAATCCGCGGGCTTGATGCTTACCTTTCTCCCGAAATGAAGTCTACGGGTGAAGCTATCGGTTATGATGATAAATTAAACCGCGCTCTCTATAAAGCACTTCAGGCTTCGGGAATGCATCTTCAGAATTATGGAACTGTTTTCGCAACCATTGCCGATAAAGATAAAGAGGAGGCTCTGCCCCTTATCCGCCGTTTCTATAACCTTGGATTTAACATTCAGGCAACCGAGGGAACTGCTAAATTCTTAAAAGAAAATGGAATTCGCACCCATATTCTTCAGAAAATTAGTGACGGCAGTGAGGAAATCCCCGATGCAATTCGTCAGGGACATATCGCATATGTTATCAACACCCGCGATGTTGCATCCTCAGGTCAGGCAAGTGACGGTCAGGAAATTCGCCGCGTTGCAACCGATAACAATGTAACTATTTTCACTGCGCTTGACACAGTCCGCGTTCTCCTCGATGTATTAGAGGAAACAACCCTTACAATTTCAACCATTGATGCCTAAGAATAAGGAGCAGAAATGAAACAAGGACTTTTTGAAATTATTGAAAACACGGCGCTTACTGAGAATGTGTATAAAATGTGCCTTAAGGGTGATACATCTGATATCACCGCACCAGGTCAGTTTATTAATATTAAGCTCAAGGGACTTTACCTGCGCCGTCCCATCTCGGTTTGTGACTGTGAGGGCGATGTCGTAACTATCATCTATAAGGTTGTTGGAAAGGGCACAGAGCAGATGTCCAAAATGCAAAATGGCACTCTCGATGTTCTTACAGGCCTCGGAAACGGATATGACACCAAGGATAGCGGTGAAAAGCCGTTGCTTCTTGGCGGAGGAGTCGGTGTTCCGCCGCTCTACCTGCTTG
>JAXJQH010000048.1:0-6489 GCA_036311245.1 Oscillospiraceae bacterium
CTGTTTCAGCTCTTCAAGCTCAGAAAGCAGCATTTCTGCTTTTTCAGTTACTTCCTTTACAAGCAGTTTAGCTCTCTGCCTTGCCTCTTCTATCTTTTGTTCAGCCTTTAAGGTTACCTCATCGTTTTTATGCTTAAGGCTTTCATTCAGCGCCTTGTTTTCACGAACAAGCTCCTCAAGCCGCCTCTTTTCTGCCTCGGCCTCTCTCCCGCGCAGTTCGAGTGTTTCCATCATATCCTCAAAGCGGGTATCCTCACTTGAAATAAACGCCTTTGCATTTTCGATTATTTCATCACTTATTCCAAGCTTTTTGGAAATCGCAAATGCATTGGATTTTCCCGGAACACCTATCATAAGCCGATAGGTAGGCTTTAGGCTCGAAACATCAAACTCACAGCTTGCATTTTCTACCCCCTCATTTTCAAGGGCATACATTTTCATTTCTGCATAGTGAGTTGTAGCCGCAGTTTTAGCGCCGCTCTTTTTAAGCTGCTCTAAAATAGAAACCGCCAGGGCAGCGCCCTCAACAGGGTCTGTTCCCGCTCCAACCTCATCAAGCAGCACAAGGCTTCTGTCGTTTACATTATTTAATATATCAACAATATTTACCATATGCGACGAAAAAGTTGAAAGACTTTGCTCTATACTCTGCTCATCGCCGATATCGGCAAAAACGCCGTCATAAACAGACACACTGCTATCATCCTGTGCAGGTATCATAAGCCCGCACATTGCCATAAGAGTCAAAAGACCGAGCGTTTTGAGTGCAACAGTTTTACCGCCGGTATTGGGTCCTGTGATAACCAAAACAGAAAAATCCTTACCCAATCTAATATCAATAGGAACAACCTTTTCAGGAGCAATAAGCGGGTGGCGAGCTTTTTTAAGGTCGGTTATTCCCTTATCATTTATTTTGGGCACAACCGATTTGGTGCGATAAGCATAGTTTGCCATAGCAAAGCAAACATCTATCTGCACCATAGCTTCATAGGAAATCTCTATAGACTCAGCAAAGGTCGCCGCCTCAGCCGAAAGCTCGGCAATAATTCTCAGAATTTCATCGCGTTCCTTTGCCTCAAGTATCCTTATTCTATTGTTAGCTTCAACAACCGCAACAGGCTCAACAAACAGCGTAGCTCCGCTTGAAGAGGTATCGTGCACAAGTCCCTCTATCTCACCGCGGTGTTCCTGCTTTACGGGAATAACAAATCTGCCATCTCTTTGAGTTACAATAGCATCCTGCAAGTGCTTCTGATGAGTTTGGCTGCGAATAAGCTTATCAAGCTTTTCGCGGATTTGCTGATTTTCGCGGCGGATATTTTTTCTGATATCTGCTAGAAGCGCGCTTGCAGCGTCTGCAACAGTATCCTCAGATACTATGCAGGTAAAAATCTTGTCCTCGAAATATTTATTAGGAAACAGTGAGTCAAAGAAAGGGTCAAGGCTGGTTTGCAGACCTGAAAACTGTTCCCTAAACTGCGAAAGACCTCTTACATTTCTAAGAACCTCTCCAACCAAAAGAAGCTCCGAAAGCGAGAGGTTTCCACCGCTTCTTGCTCGCTTTAAAGCATTGGATACATTTTTAATTCCCTTAAGTCGCGGTGTTCCAAACTTTGCAGCAATATTATAAGCATCTACTGTGCGCCCAAGAGCCGACTGCGCATCATTAAAATCATAATGCGGACAAATATTGAGAATTTTATGTGCGCTATCCTCAAAACCCGCCTCTGATGATACAGCCTTAAGAACACTGTCGAGTTCTAAGCACATCTCGTGTTTTAAACCAACTTTTTGCTCCATAAAAATGTCCTCATCTATTCCATCAATGTTTTTAAAAATTCAAGCGAACGATAACTGCGCTCGGTTTGGCAAATAAGATAGCTCTCGCACACCTCGCCAAGAAGCTTTAAATTATCATCATCTAGTGTAAAGGAAAAAACCTTTTCAGCGGGACTGTAGGCAATGTGTCGCATTGCCGCAAGCACACTCGGGGTAATATGTGCAAAGCCAAACTCTTGCTGAGAGCAAGTTCCCTCTGCTGCACACGACTGGCACAAAATCGTTCCGTCAGTTATGTAAAATCTCATTTGATTATCGAATTCACCGCACTCACGGCAAGCAACCAAATCGGGACACAAACCGCTTAGCGCCATAGAACGCAGCTCAAAAACACTCTTAATAATCCGAGCATCCTTTTTGGTATTGGCAAGCAGGTGCATTGAGTTTAGCATAAGGCGCAGAATATCCTTGCAGTTATCAACATCGGGCTTTATTTCATAAATAATCTGACAAAAATACGAAGCGATAGAAAGCCTTGTTAAATCAAGGCGAATATCATAAAAAAGCTGCTTGATATTCGCCTCATCAACATAATATCTCGATTTATTGTAAAAAAGCTCAAAAGTAGAATAACAAAACAGCGCGGTTGGGGCAGCAAGGTGACTACCTTTTTTTCGGGCACCCTTAACATACGCCTCTACAGTTCCGAGGTCGTGTGTTAATATTGTGATATACTTGTCATTTTCGCCGACATTATTCTCTTTAATCACAATTCCCTCTGTCCGAATCTGCATTTATTTTTTGTTCCTCTCTTGTCTGATTTTCTGTTTCCCCATCAGACAGTTTTTTATACAATATATAAACTCCTATGTTTCCTGTCTTCTCAAAAAGTTGCCAAACGTTTCCTGCTTCCATAACATCAGTCCCCGCTTCCATAGTCATCTTTTTATGATAATAATGTAACCGTTTACTGATATTATATGATGGGAAAAGATTTACATTTCCAAGGAAAAAATTCAAGACTCTATAGAAAGGCCAAATTCCTTTATAAAGCTTTCTTTGTTGCGCCAATCCTCACTTATTTTTACCCAGCATTGTAAATTTACAGACATTCCCATAAATTCCTCAATATCTTTTCTTGATAGCTCGCCAATCTTTTTGAGCATTGCTCCCGATTTACCGATAATAATGCCCTTATGGCTCTTTCTCTCGCAATAGATAGTTGCGTATATATCGATCAGCTCTTTATCCTCGCGCTTGCGCATTTTTTCAATAGATACAGCAACTCCGTGCGGCACCTCATCACGAAGTAAATTCAGAATTTTTTCTCGAATAAGTTCTGCTGCTATAACCTTTTCAGGCTGATCTGTTAAGGTGTCATCGGGGAAAAAATGCGGCATCTGTGGCGCATTTTTTACAATAGAATCCAAAATTACATTCAGGTTATCTCCGCACTGAGCCGAGGCAGGAACAATTTCCTCAAAGCAGTAAAGCTTACTGTATTTTGAAATTAAAGTAGCAAGCCTCTGCTTGTCCTTAATGCAGTCGGTTTTATTTATAACTAAAATCGCTTTGCTTTTCTGCTTTTTAATCGATTCTATCAAAGAAAGCTCTATATCACTCGGCTCTTTAAACGCTTCGACCACCAAAATTATCATATCAACCTCAGAAACAGCATCAAGAATGGCGCGTTTCATATGATGGCCGAGCCTGTTTTTTGGCGCAAGCATACCGGGGGTGTCGGTGAAAACAATCTGAGTTTCAGCAAGCGTCAAAACGCCCATAATTTTAGTTCTTGTTGTCTGCGGGCGGTCAGAGGTAATTGCTATTTTTTCTCCAAGCAGGGCGTTTAAAAGCGTTGATTTACCAACATTCGGGAGCCCGATTATTGTTACAAAAGAAGAATGTGTTTTAGGCATATTATTTCTCCGTTTCACATACAAAAATGCCGTATGTCCCTCATACGGCATCCATGCGAAAATTTAAAAATCGTGAGGATGCGGCTTATTCCTCGTTTTCCAACACATAGCTTGCGCCGCGCGAAAGCCCGAGGCTGCTGAGCGCCTCCTCCTCCTTCTCACGCATTCTGACAAGCTCCATACCACCGTTCTCATGGTCATACCCCAAAAGATGAAGCATAGAGTGAACAGTTAAAAATCCTATTTCACGCTGCAGAGAATGGCCATAAGACTCAGCCTGCTCAACTGCTTTTTCTATAGAAATAACTATATCGCCGAGCTGATATGCTCCGTTTTGAGGGTTTATATCCCACTGTCCGTTTTCACCGAGCGGGAACGAAAGCACATCGGTTTCTATATCCTTATTACGGAACTTTGCATTCAGGGTTTGGATTTCCTGATTATCGACAAAATTAACGCTTACCTCTGCGCTCCCCTTAAAGCCCTCATTGCTGAGCACAGCATGGCAACAACGGCGAATCAGCAATCTAATTCCTGTAGGTATCTTAACTGCGTTCTGATGATTTACGATCGTTACCTTTATTGCGTCCATATCGAGCTTCCTCCTGCTGACTTTTTTCATATGCCTTGATGATTTGTTGTACAAGCCTGTGCCGCACAACATCCTTGCGGGAAAAGTGAACCTGCTCAATTCCCGCTATGTTTTTTAATATTTTTATAACCGAAACAAGACCCGAGGTTTTGTTTGCGGGAAGGTCAATTTGTGTTATATCACCCGTTATAACAATTTTAGAATTAAAGCCAAGACGAGTCAGAAACATTTTCATCTGCTCGGGAGTTGTGTTCTGAGCCTCATCGAGGATTATAAAAGAATCGTCAAGCGTTCTGCCTCGCATATATGCAAGAGGCGCAACCTCAATACACCCGCGCTCCTGATATTTCTGAAAATTTTCATATCCAAGCATATCATAAAGAGCGTCATAAAGAGGTCTTAAATATGGGTCCACCTTATTCTGAAGGTCTCCCGGCAAAAAACCAAGGCTCTCGCCCGCTTCTACTGCAGGTCTGGTTAAAATAATACGGTTTACCTGATTTGCGCGAAAAGCCTTTACCGCCATTGCGACCGCAAGGTAGGTTTTACCCGTTCCCGCAGGGCCTACTCCAAAAACAATGGTATTATTCTCTATAGCATCAACATACTGCTGCTGACCTATGGTTTTAGCACGAATGGGCCGCCCCTTTGATGAAATACATATGCATTTATCACTGAGCGCGGCAACCTGATCATCCTTTCCCTCATCAACAAGAGAGATAACATAACTAATATTCTGATCAGTAAGTGCCTCGCCTTTTTCAACATAAATAAGCAAGCAACTAAGAACTCTGCAAGCTCTTGAAACATTTTCAGCCTCACCCTGCACCTTTATTTCGCTGCCACGGCATAGAATAGAAACATCACATTCTTTTTCTATTATTTTAATGTTACTGTCAAAATTACCAAACAGTGTCAACAGGTGCTCAAGGCGCTCAACATTTATCGACTGTTCTGACATTTTACACTTCTACCTCACATAATAGTGTGTTTAAATTATTTTACCATATTTTTTCGGTTTTGTCATCAGTTTTATACACTTTTTTAATTTTTTATGTTATTTTACTGCTTTCAGTGTCGATATATTGCTGCTGTGCAATATCAGTAATTATAATATAGTCAACCTTGGCGCGGCAATTTTCCTCATCTGATGTCCAGGTAATGTGTTTTTCCACTATCTGCGCATTATAAAGCTCACTTTTTTCATAGTGTTCTATTTCCATTTTAACCTTATTTTTAGCATCTGTCTCTGATAATATAACCTTTTCTTTTATTTCTCTTGTGTAGCAGCTTTCTGTTAAATAAAACGGAAAATCAAGCCCAAATAAGCTAAGTCTTTTCCTCTCATCAGTTCTCTGCCACTGCGCCCCCTTAGGTCTTTTGCCAAATGAGAAATTAATTCTTTGACCAAAAACCTCAAGTGAATGAAATTTTATCTGTTCTGTTCCAATTATACATTCACTTGAAAGAGATAGCTCAAATGTTTTTTTAAGCTCAGTGCGTGCTAAAACCTTACCGCTTGAGTGCTCAATGATAATATTATCCTTTTTATCATTATAAAGTCCTGCTACAAGAAGCTCGCCTTTAACAACACCGCTTCCAACCACTACCATAGGCTTACCCTTAACAATTTCCATTTTTATAATTTGTCCGTCCATTGATGCCACAAGATTAGACGGACGGCTGACATCCTCAGAAACGGGCGGCATCGTTCGTTCTTTTACCTCAATATGCGCAAAGCTTCCGTCAAGATTTATGGATATCCAGGAAAGGTCGGGAAGCCTCATCATCATTTGGTTTTCGATTTCTGATATATCAAGCCTGCTCTTTCTTTCTCCCTCGCAAAATCCACATTCCTCTAAGGTTTGCAAGATAACATTTGTAGAAAGCCGCTCATTTCCTGTCACATCGATATTCCACACAAAACCCGAAAGAAAAATAAGCAGGGCAACCATCATAATACTCCCCACTAAAAGCCCAGCTCGCTTGCGGTAGCGATGCAGAGTAAACCTAATACCGCGTTTTTTTATTATTTTTCTGTTTAAGCCCTTGATTTTTAATTTCTGAATTTGCTTGTATGTAGTAACAAGGCAGCTCATCACTGTTTTATCCTTGCCAAACTCAATCTGAAATAAATCAAACCTTTTTTTTGCGCATATATTTAAAAATTCTTCTGTTTTATTTCCCTTTATTTCAATA
>JAXJQH010000049.1:0-16600 GCA_036311245.1 Oscillospiraceae bacterium
TCAATGTCCTCAATGAGGTCCTGAGCATTTTCAATGCCGCAGGAGAAACGAATGAGGTCGGGTGCGACGCCGGCAGCTTTAAGCTCCTCGTCGTTCATCTGACGATGTGTCGCATTAGCGGGGTGCAGACAGCAGGTGCGAGCATCTGCAACGTGTGTTTCGATAGCGGCAATCTTAAGGTTTTTCATAAATACCTCTGCCGCGCTTCTGCCACCCTTTACTCCAAAGCTGACAACACCGCAGGAGCCATTAGGCAGATATTTCTGCGCGAGCTCATAGTCGCTGTCGCCTTTAAGTCCGCAGTATTTAACCCAGGCAATTTTGGGGTGCTTCTCTAAATACTCGGCAACCGCCTGAGCATTCTCGCAGTGTCTTTTCATTCTCAGGTGCAGACTTTCAAGACCGAGATTTAAGATAAACGCGCTCTGCGGAGCGGGGGAGCAACCAAAGTCACGCATAAGCTGAGCGGTAGCCTTGGTAATATATGCGCCCTCAAGTCCGAAACGCTCGGTGTAGGTAATTCCGTGATAGCTCTCGTCGGGTGTGCACAGTCCGGGGAACTTGTCGGGATAACGAGTCCAGTCAAACTTGCCCGAGTCTACAATACATCCGCCAACTGCTGCTCCGTGTCCGTCCATATACTTGGTGGTGGAGTGGGTAACGATATCTGCGCCCCACTCAAAGGGACGGCAGTTTACAGGTGTTGCAAAGGTGTTGTCAATGATAAGGGGGCAGCCGTGTGCGTGCGCTGCTTTTGCAAACTTTTCAATGTCAAGAACATTGAGAGCAGGGTTTGCAATGGTTTCGCCGAAAACTGCCTTGGTGTTCTCTTTAAATGCTGCGTTGAGTTCTTCTTCGGTGCAGTTGGGTGAAACAAAGGTAAACTCAATGCCCATTCTTTTCATTGTAACGGCAAAAAGATTATATGTTCCGCCGTAAAGAGCAGAGGAGGCAACAACGTGGTCACCGCAGGATGCAATATTAAAAATAGAAAAGAATGAAGCTGCCTGACCTGAGGATGTCAGCATAGCGGCAGTGCCACCTTCAAGCTCGCATATTTTAGCAGCAACACTATCGCAGGTAGGGTTTTGAAGCCTTGAATAAAAATATCCCGAAGCCTCTAAGTCAAAAAGCTTGCCCATTTCCTCGCTGGTTGCATATTTAAAGGTTGTGCTCTGAATAATAGGAATTTGTCTCGGTTCTCCGTTTTTGGGAGTGTATCCACCCTGAACACAGGTGGTTTCAATTCTGTGCTTTGCCATTTTTAGACCATCTCCTTAAAAAATAAAAACCGCCTCAAAGAAAACCTTTGAGACGGAAAAAATATCCGCGGTACCACTCAAATTGCGCTAAAAAGCGCCCCTCACAGGCTCTGACAAGCCCTTCGCATTGACGCAGCGATCACACGAAAAACCCTAACGCACATCGGCGCTCAGATTTTCAGCTCAGAAGCCATAGGCATTTTAAACTCTCCGCTGTCGGCTCGCACCACCCGCCGACTCTCTTAAAGCCTTAAATTTAAGCCCTCTTCGTCACAGCTTTTATATTTAGTTTAGGTTATTATACCGCCATTTTTAGAATTTGTCAATCTTTTATTTACTTGACAGGAATAAAAAAAGACTGTATATTATAAAAATAGACACAAGGAGGCTGTAATAATGGAATTTTTAAAGGCTGTTCTGTATGGTGTGATAGAGGGAATAACCGAATGGCTGCCCGTCAGCAGCACAGGTCACCTCATTTTAGCGCAAGGCTTTTTTTCGCTCAAAGGTTCAAAAGACTTTGTTGATATGTTTAACTATGTTATTCAGCTCGGCGCTATTTTTGCTGTTATAGTTCTTTTCTGGAAAAAGCTCTGGCCCTTTAAAATACCTGATAAAGGCGCAAAAATTCTCTCGGTTGACACGGGAATTTTCAAAAAAGAGCAGTGGATTCTGTGGTTTAAGGTTTTAGTCGCAACTATTCCTGCTGTAGCCGGAATAGTTATTGATGAACTTTTAGAGGATGTAATTTATACAGGGTCGGGTGCCCCGACTGAACTTGGTCTTATAGTTATATGCGTCGCTCTTGTGATTTACGGAATTCTATTTATAATCATTGAGAGGGCAAATAAAAATCGCAGCTTCAAAGTAAGTTCAACCTCTGAGATTACTTATAAAACAGCCCTTTTAATTGGTCTTTTTCAGCTTCTTGCTATCATTCCCGGAACATCGCGCTCGGGCGCTACCATTATAGGAGCGCTTATCATAGGAGTTTCCCGCCCCGCAGCCGCAGAATTCAGTTTCTTTATGGCAATTCCTGCAATGTTTGGAATGAGCTTCTTAAAAATAGTAAAGTTTCTTTCCGAAAGTAGTTTTGAATCAAATCAGATAATAATCCTCATAATCGGAATGATAGTTTCATTTGTGGTTTCAATGGTATGTATCAAAAAGCTTATGGAGTATGTCAAAAAACGCGACTTCTCGGTTTTCGGCTACTACCGCATAATCTTAGTCATTGTTTTGGTCCTTTATTTTCTTTTTACAAAATAATAAATAGGTAGTAAAAACAAAAGCTCCCTGAGGGGAGCTTTTTATTTTATTTTAACCGCGGTTTCGACAAAAAAACGCCGTACATTCTGCTACAATTTGTTTTAGCAGGGAGGCGGCAGAGTGAAAACGGTTTATGTGGATATCCTTATACTTACAAACTTCATAGTAGACTACTTTTTGCTGTTACTAACAGCCTTTTTAACCAAAAATCAAATAAAAAGATGGCGTCTGCTAATCTCTGCGGCAGCAGCCTCGCTTTCATCGCTGCTTATTTTTGCGCCTGAGCTTCCGTTTGTTTTGGAAATGCTTTTAAAGCTCGCAATATCCCTCGCGGTTGTCTTTATAGCATTTGGATTTAAAAATGCTGTGCGTTACATAAAATCGGTGTTGATTTTTTATGCAGCTAATGTTATTTTGGCAGGCGGCGCGCTAACTCTTTGGGCAATTTTTTCGCCAAACGGCCTTGTAGTGCGAAACGGCGCAGTGTTTTATAACATTTCACCGATAACACTCATCGTAACAACGGCGGCTGTCTATGTGCTGTCGCTGCTTGTTTCAAAGATAACCGAGAGCAGAAAGAATAGGGGCAGGGAATATAGCATAACCCTAAAGCTGGAGGGCAGACAGGTCGAGCTTGTCGGAATGATGGATAGCGGCAATATGCTGCATGATAGCCTTTCAGGCTCCCCCGTAATAGTATGCGACTACAATAAAATCCGCCCGCTGCTCACTCCCTCAATGGAAAAGGTCTTTAAAAAAGAAAATTTTGAAATAGGTTTTTATGAGGATATTATCACAAGCGGAATATCAGAACGCTTTAGGGTAATTCCCTTTGACAGCCTTGGCGACAGCGGAGTTATGGCAGCTCTCTGCCTCGATTCGGCTGTGCTCAAAGGTGAAAATAAAAGTGTGGAAATTGAAAATGTAATAATGGCGGTAACACATAAAAAAATCGCAGGCGGAGAGTTTGATGTGCTCTTAAACCCCGAGCTTGTTGCGGTTTAATTAAAGAGAAGGTGTATTCTTGAAAAGTCTTGCCAGCAGAGTTTATCTTTTTATACTTATAATACTAAAAAAATTATACCCAAGCGGTGTTTATTATGTAAACGGCCCCGAGAGTCTCCCGCCGCCGCTCACGGCAGAACAGGAAGAGGATGCCTTCCAGCTGATGAAGGTCAACTTTCAAAAGGCAAGGGAAATGCTTATCGTGCATAACTTAAGGCTTGTGGTCTATATCGCGCGCAAATTTGAGTCGGTGGGTGTAGGGGTTGAGGACCTTATTTCAATCGGAACAATAGGACTTATAAAGGCGGTAAACACCTTTTGCCCTGAGCGCAATATAAAGCTTGCAACCTATGCTTCCCGCTGTATAGAAAACGAAATTCTTATGTACCTTAGAAAGAATAATCAGCGTTCTGAGGTTTCGATAGATGAGCCGCTTAATATCGATTGGGACGGCAATGAGCTGCTTCTTTCAGATGTTCTCGGCACAGACCCCGACACTATCAATGTTCATATTGAACAAGAGGTTGAGCGCAATGTGTTGCTTTCGGCGGTTTCAAAGCTTTCCGAGCGGGAGAAAAGAATAATGGAAATGCGCTTTGGACTTAACGGCTGTAAGGAGCACACCCAAAAAGAGGTCGCCGCCCTTATCGGTATCTCTCAGTCCTATATATCAAGGCTTGAGAAAAAAATAATAGGAAGACTTAAAAAAGATATTGAAAATTTAATATGATAGTAAGGCTTTTCACAAATTTTCGCCTTTTTCATAAAATGATATTAAAAGGAGGCGAAAACCTTGGAAAAAGCCGTTATTCTTTCTGTTGTAGCCATTCTTGCCCTTTTAGGTCTGCATAAGATTGTACAGTGGCTTGAGGCACTTGTGTCAACCCGCGGCAAAAATCCTCTTGTGTTGTTTTACAAAATAGAAGGGGAGAGCGAAAAGGCTGAGTTTATAATCCGCAGTCTTGCCTTAGAGAGCCGTAAAATTATCTGTGCAAAGCGCAGCGCAGTTTATATAGTCAGCGATGGACTTGATAGCCAAACCCTCGATATCTGCCGCAAAACTGCGCAGCAGTATTCAAATGTTTTTGTCGGTAGCTTTAAGGAGGCAGAGCTTATACTTGAAGAAAAAAATACATAAAAAACCGCGTGATTTTTCACGCGGTTTTTGCTCTACATAACCTCTTGCGCAACAGTTTTCTCGGCTTTGTCAATTTCATCTCCTGCTGCGGGGATAATAATTTCAATGGCATTAGGCACAAGCTCAAAGGTAACCGTTCCGTCTAAAAATGCGGTGTCACCGTCAAAGCAGACGGGCAGCTTTTCTGAGCTTTTAATGGTCATCTTTTTACACTTGTGATATGAAACCCACTTTTCAAGTTCGGGGTTGTTAACGTGATTTCCAACCTTGTAAAGAGAGAAAAATTTAAGAAACTGACTTCGGGATATTTTCTTGATAGGACAGACATCCATAAACCCGTCTGAAAGATCTGCCATTGGTGCGGTTTTGTACTGCCCTCCGCAGTAAATGCCCTTTGAAACAGAGCAGAGCAGCATATTATCGTGAATTTCTGTGCCGTTATCAAGAACTATAGTCATAGGACTTGAAATTTTATTAACAAGACAGTAAAAAACGCTGAGAGTATATGCCATCTTTCCCGAAACGCCTGGAAAGGTTTTAAACTTTACAAAGTTATGAGCCACCGTTGCATCAAAACCGATGTTGCACATATTTGCAACATACCTGTCACCAATCCTGATTAGATCAACCGCCTTGGGAGTTCCCTTTATCTGCGCGGGTAGGTCAAGGAAATCAACATCAGGAAACGCCTTTATGTAATCGTTGCCCGAGCCGAGCGGCAATAGCCCGACTCGAGCATACGGGAAACCGACTGCGCCGTTGATAACCTCGTTTATTGTTCCGTCTCCGCCGCAGGCATAAAATCTCGTTGCTTCTGTGAGGTCCTTGCACCGCTCTTTTACAAACTCGCGCGCATCGCCAACGGCCTTGGTAATGTAAATCTCACTGTCAATCCCAAAAGCTTTGCAAGCAGCTTCTATTTTGTTTATAAAATTCATTGCCCGATTGTTTTTTCCCGCCTTGGGGTTTATAACAAATATAAACTTTTCACTCATTATTAAAACTACTCCTTAAAATAGGGTTTCATCAATGATAAATTTGGGACGCGCTTTAACTTCCTTGTATATCTTTCCAATATATTCTCCGACAAGACCTAAGGATAAAAGCTGAATTCCGCCAAGCGCCCATATTGAAATTATGAGGGTGGTCCAGCCTGTAACGGTGTGTCCCAATGCCCATCGTATAAGCGAATAAATGAGAACCGCTATGCTGCATAGAAATATGAGAACACCAATAGAGAATACCATTCGAATGGGCTTAACGCTAAATGAAGTAATTCCGTCAATAGCAAATGCAAGCATTTTTTTAAAAGGATACTTGCTCTCGCCCGCAAAGCGCTCGTGCCGCTCATAAGAAACTGTGGCGCTTTTAAATCCAACCAAGGGAACAATTCCGCGCAGGAATAAATTAACCTCTCTGAAATCGGATAGGGCATTGAGTGCGCGGCTGCTCATCAGTCTGTAGTCGGCGTGATTGTAAACCATCTCGACCCCAAGAAACAGCATAAGCTTGTAGAACATAAGCGCGGTAGTTCTTTTAAACGCGGTATCAGTAGCGCGGCTGCTGCGAACTCCGTAAACAACATCGCAGCCCTCTGAAAATTTGTCAATAAACTCATCAATAACATTGATGTCGTCTTGAAGATCGGCATCGAGGGAGATTGCCGCATCGCACTTGTCCTTAACCGTCATAAGTCCCGCTAAAAGCGCGTTCTGGTGCCCGCGGTTGCGTGAGAGCTTAATGCCGCAAAAACGCTCGTCCTGAGCGTGCAGCTCAGAAATGATTTTGTAAGTGTCATCTCGGCTGCCGTCATCAACAAAAACTATGCGGCTGTCATGACTTATCTTGCAATTCTCAATAAGAGCTTCAAGCTTTGCAAGCAGTCTTTTTGAGGTTTCGGGTAAAACCTCCTGCTCATTGTAGCAGGGAACTACAAAATAAACAGTTTTCATCAGGATTCCTCCTCGTTTTGAGCTTGCTCGGTTTCTTCCTCTTCGGGAGAAAAGCGTAGCGGCGGCAGTTCTTCTCCTCCTTTGGGGAGGACCTCGCTTGCCGAGTGTATGGTAAGAGAAATGGTATCATTACCTTGCTCTGAAAGCATTTGCGAAATCTCATCAAATGCAGCGTCAGGCTCGCTCTGAACACCTATAGGATGCTTTTTGCGGTAAAGCAAAACTATAATAAGATAACCGAGCAATAGTACAAACGAAATTATTGATATGATTATTCCAACATATAGTCCGGGAGTGGTATAGGTGAAAACAATTTCATTTTCGCCCGCATCACAAAGAACTGCAACAAAGCCGCTGTTAACTCTTTCAAGATCTACTTTTTTTCCGTTAACGGTCGCGCTCCAACCGTCATCGTAGGGAACGCTGTAGAAAACAAGATTAGGCTTATCAAGAGTGATGCTGCTTTCAAAGCCTTTGTTTGTAACAATAAAGGAATCAGCGCAGTTTTCTTTAAGAAGAGCAGTGTCCTCCTGCATTGTAGACTGAGAAAGAAAAGAGTCTATCCGGTCGTGCTCTACCATATATTTTCCGTACTTTTCAATCTGCTCGTCGGAAAGACAGATGGCCTGAAGCATAAGCCGGGCACGGTAATCCTCAGCGGTGGTGTTGTATTCCTCGGTTGTGCAATACTGCTCGTAGGTCCAGCCCATAGGAACATAATACTCGTTTAAATAAATGTCAAATCCGTTCTGCGAATCTATTTTTTCAAATCCAAAGCAAACTTCTTTTTCCTCGCGATTTGATTCTATAAACAGATATTTGCAGCCTGTGAGCGTTCTCAGAGCATAGTGCTCACTTTCGGGGCGTGAGCCGACTCCTCGCTCAATTCCAAGCTCGGGATACATTGTCATAACCGACTCGGGAACAATGCTGTGAAAAGCCTGAATAGAGGGAAGACCCCAAAACATCGGCAGATTGTCCATGCCCTCGTATACATCTATTCGGTAAAATTCATCCTTCTCAGCCTCTAAGGAAATGTTCTGACTTCCGTAAATAGCTTGGTCGATAATAAAATCCTCGTCATAGGAATGTGACTTACCCATACTTATAAATGCAAATGCGTAAACAACTGTGGTAAGGCAAACGGTAAAGGCTAAAACCTTTGTAAAATTCTTTCTCTTGCGCCAGACATTGACCGCAAGAACAGTTAACAGAATAGATACCAGCGCAATAATAACATAAACCCAGAAGCGCTCGGGATAGGGTGTCAGCCCGAATTCAACCCTACCTTCATCAGTCTTTTTAGGAACAAGCCCCACAGCGCAAAAGGCAAGGGTTATTCCAAGTGACCAGCGAATTCCCGTGTTAAGCTCCTTGTCGGTGCAGCGCTCTAAGCTTATAACGGTCGCAAGCGCCATTAAAAGAATAGGCATATAAAACCATCGACCGTAATATGCGTCGTTAAAAGCGTAGAAAATGCTGTTAAGACCTGGAACGAGCGCCATAACAAGGCTGATGCCGAGTATTCGGCGGATAAAATGCTTTTTGTGGGTCTGCATAAAGGTGATAACACCACACATTCCCAGCGTGGGGAGCCAAGCGCCGAGAGAAGACCACTTTGCGTTTGCATCAGGGAAGAAGTTTGGGCGCGCAGGAATATCGGGCGGGAAGAATAAACACTCTAAAATAGCAAAATATCTCTGCTCGCTGTAATAGGTAAGCAGACTCCAGCCGCTTAGAGTTGAATCTACCCTCGGATTTCCCAAAACCGTCACAATAGACGGCATAAGCAGGAACATAGATAACCCTAATCCGACTATAGCCTCAAAGGCAAGTCCCAAAAAGGAGGAAAATTTAAGTCGCCAAGTTTTTGAAGAAGCAAGCCTTACAAAGAAATAAATAATAACGAATACAACCTCTCCGACAAAGAAGAAGTAGTTGCAAAGCGCGCAGAGGAAAACGCTGAAAGCAAAAAATCCGCGCCGACCATCCATGACATACTCTTCAAGTGACAAAAGCAAGAGCGGGAAAAATGCAATAACCTCGTGAAAATGATTGAAAAAGATGTTGTATATTCCAAATCCCGAAAATGCGTATAAAAGTCCACCAATCATTGCAAAATCGCTCTTGCTGACGAACCTGCGGATGTATGCGCAGCCCGTCGTTGCAGCGACAGCGAATTTAAGGCAGAAAAGCGGGGCCATTAAATAGGGAAGAGCCGCGTTAGGAAAAGGGAGCGTCAGCCAGAAAAAAGGACTTCCCAATAAATAAAATGAGTATGACCCGATAAAGTTAACTCCTAAATCAGTGTAAAAGTTAAAACCGAAACTTCCCTCGCGGATAGCTCTGTGTGCAAGCTGATAGAAAGGGATTTGCTGAACGTTGTAATCTCCGTAGAATAAAAATATACCTCTGTCCCCGATTACAAACGGCAGAAAAAATGCCGCCGAAACCAATAGTGCAATGAGAAATGTTTTTAAATATAGCTTTTTCTCGAATTTAAAATATTTAATAGGCTCCTTATACACTTATAAATTACCTCTGCTTTCCGAAAAATCAACTGTCATAAAAAAATATATATAATAAGTATAACACACTTTTTTATATTTTAAAAGAGCTATTGCTAAAAATACCATTTTTTGATAAAATATTTATAAATTCATAAAGAATAGGATGATAAAATATGGCTTACCCGTTTTTTGCAATGTTGTCGCGGCTAAAATTCATTCATCGCTGGGCGCTTATGCGCAATACAAGCAGCGAAACCTTAAGTGACCATAGTATTCAGGTTTCTTATATCGCCCACGCGCTGGCTCTTATAGGAAACCGCCGTTTAGGAAAAAACTATAACGCCGATAGAGTAGCGGTTCTGGCTATGTATCACGATGTCACCGAAATTCTGACAGGAGATATGCCCACTCCCATAAAATATAAGAACGAGGCGCTTCGCCGCGCCTATAAAGAGGTAGAATGTGAGGCGGCAGAGCGCCTTTGCAATATGCTTCCCGAGGATTTGAAAGGGGATTTTAATAAAGTGCTCACTCCCAAAAATGAGGATAAGGAACTTATGCCGCTTGTAAAGGCTGCCGATAAAATTTCCGCCCTCATAAAGTGCGTCGAGGAAAAGAAGGCGGGTAATAGCGAATTTAAAACGGCTGAAAAAGAAAACTTAAAACAAATCAAAGCTCTTGAGTGCAAAGAGGCTGAAATCTTCATTTTTGAATTTTTGAAAGCCTATTCCTGCAATTTGGATGAATTAACGGCGCTGTGAGCTTAAAAAACCGCCGAAAAAAGCCAAAAAGCCATTGACGAATTGCAAGAAAAGTAATATAATAAATTATTATCAATGTTTTTCCTATAAAGGAAAAATAAATTTAAGCCAAAACGGCAAAAAAGGTGATTTATGATGAGTAGAGTGTACAATTTTTCAGCAGGTCCGTCCATGCTTCCCGAGTGGGTACTTAATAAGGCGGCAGAAGAAATGCTTGACTATAACGGCAGTGGTCAGTCAGTTATGGAAATGTCACACCGATCAGCCGTTTATGATGAAATCATCAAAGAAACAGAGGCTCTTTTAAGAAAGACCCTTTCTGTCCCCGATAACTATAAGGTTCTTTTCCTTCAGGGAGGAGCTTCCTCACAGTTTTCCGCTATTCCCTTAAACTTTATGAATGGTAGCGGAAAGGCTGACTATGTCATTTCGGGTCAGTTCTCCAAAAAAGCTTTCAAAGAGGCTCAGAAATACGGCGATGTCAAAGCTATTGCATCCTCTGAGGATGCAACCTTCTCCTATATTCCCAAGATTACCCGCGAGGATATCCGCCCCGATGCCGACTATGTGTATGTTTGCTATAACAACACCATTTTCGGAACCTGCTTCCCCTATATCCCCGATACAGGCGATATCCCCCTTATTGCAGATATGTCATCCTGTATCCTTTCTCAGCCTGTTGATATTTCAAAATTCGGCGTTGTATATGCAGGCGCACAGAAAAATATGGGCCCTGCAGGTCTTACCGTTGTAATTGTCCGTGAGGATTTGCTTGGAAATGCCCGCGATATTACCCCCACAATGATGGATTACAAGGTAATGGCTGATAACGATTCTATGTATAACACCCCTCCTACATATTCCATCTATGTTCATAAGCTCGTTCTTAACTGGATAAATGATGTTGTAGGCGGCATCGAGAATATGGAAAAGATAAACAGAGAAAAAGCTGCAATTCTTTATGATTATCTCGACTCTTCCAAGCTCTTTAAGGCTACCGCCGCAAAAGAGGACCGTTCGCTTATGAATGTAACCTTTGTAACAGGCGATAAGGAGCTTGACGCACAGTTTTGCAAAGAGGCTACCGCAGCAGGCTTTGTAAATATTAAAGGTCACCGCTCTGTCGGCGGAATGCGCGCCTCTATCTATAACGCTATGCCCATCGAGGGTGTTAAAAAGCTTGTCGAGTTTATGAAAGAATTCGAAGCTAAACAAAAGTAAAAGAGGGAAATTTTATGTATAACGTAAAGCTTTTAAATAAAATTGCTGCCATCGGTCTTAATAGACTCGACAGCGCAAAATACACCTGCGGCGAGGATGTCACTAATGCTGACGCTATAATGGTTCGCTCGGCTTCAATGCACGAAACCGTTTTAGAAGAAAGCACTCTTTGCGTTGCAAGAGCTGGAGCGGGAGTAAATAACATTCCGCTCGATAAATTCGCAGAGCAGGGCGTTGTGGTTTTCAACACCCCCGGCGCTAACGCCAATGCTGTTAAAGAATTGGTTGTAGCAGGTCTTCTGCTCGCATCGAGAAAAATTCTCCCCGCAGCCGATTGGGCAAAAACCTTAAAGGGCAGCGGAGCTGAAACCCTAAAGCTTGTTGAAAAAGGTAAATCACAGTTTGTCGGTCCCGAGATTTTGGGCAAAACCTTAGGCATTGTCGGTCTCGGCGCTATCGGTATCCTCGTAGCTCAGGCAGCCGATGCTTTAGGTATGAGAGTTATTGGATATGACCCCTTCCTTTCCACCGCAGGCGCTATCCGCCTTCCCACATCTACTAAAATCGTAACCGAGCTTTCTGACCTTTATGGCGAGTGTGATTACATCACTCTGCACCTTCCCCTTAACGATAATACAAGAGGTATGATAAATGCCGAGACCATCGCACAGATGAAAGACGGTGTCAGAATTCTCAATTTTGCCCGCGATGCGCTTGTAAATGACACCGACCTCCTTGTAGCACTTGAAAGCGGCAAGGTTGCAAGATATGTAACCGATTTCCCGACCGACAGCATTATAGGTGTTGAAAATGTTGTCGCTCTGCCTCATCTCGGAGCCTCCACCCCTGAGTCGGAGGATAACTGCGCTGTTATGGCAGCCGATGAAATCCGTGAGTATCTTGAAAACGGTAATATCATAAATTCCGTTAATATGCCCGCTGCAAGCCTTGGAGCAGCAGCGGCAGGATGCAAGAGAGTCTGCGTTATCTATAAAATAGAGGCGGCAGAAAAGGTTGCAGCAGAGCTTTCCAAAGCAGTAAAGTATGCAGCATTTACAAGAGGAATTTACGGTTACGCTATGGCAGACTTTGCCGATGGAGCAGAAACCGCTTCCGAGGCACTCCTAAATGCCGAAGATGTTATTCGCGTAAGAGTTATCTAAGTTTTTGTTTCGGCTCACAGGATAACCTAAGATAATAATGCAAAAATGTAAATACTAATCTTAATACTGCTTATTGCTTGATGTGAACCTGTGAGTTGACTGCAAATCCTTTTGCGGCCTTACAAAACACATCAGGACTTGCAAGTTTACTTGCAAGTCCTTGCAGTTTTTGAGGGTAAATATGCAAAAATGCACTTAAAAATGAATTTTTGCAAGCGAAAGGATTTAAATTATGGCAAAACTCAGTTCAATGAGCGAATCACAGCTTAAGGAAACATACAATCAGTTTAAAAAGGAATATGACAAGGCTTGCGAGCTTGGATTGAAGCTCGATATATCCCGCGGAAAGCCAAACAGCGCGCAG
The DNA here is from genome assembly GCA_036311245.1 of Oscillospiraceae bacterium. Classification (GTDB taxonomy): domain Bacteria; phylum Bacillota; class Clostridia; order Oscillospirales; family Ruminococcaceae; genus SIG578. The sequence continues at coordinate 12,646 of JAXJQH010000049.1, forward strand.
CTTGACTTAAGTAACGGTCTTATGACTTGCCTTGACAAGGACACCATAGAAAAATTTAATTTTGACTATCGTAACTACGGTGTTATGGACGGAGTGCCCGAAGCAAAAGAAATGCTCGCACCACTTCTTGGAGTTTCTCCCGAAAACACAATAGTTTGCGGAAACTCCAGCCTTAATATTATGTATGACTGTATTGTCAGAGCAATGCTGCTTGGCGTTTTAGAGGGCAAAACCCCTTGGAGCAAGCTTCCCTCTATAAAATTCCTTTGTCCTGCGCCGGGATATGACCGCCATTTTGCTATATGCGAGGAGTTCGGCATCGAAATGATAACCATTAAGATGACCGAAAACGGACCCGATATGGATATGGTTGAAAAGCTTGTATCGGAGGATGAGTGCATTAAGGGAATGTGGTGCGTTCCTAAATATTCAAACCCTCAGGGTATTACCTATAGCGATGAAACTGTAAGAAGGCTTGCACACTTAAAGCCCGCCGCCGATGATTTCAGAATATTTTGGGATAATGCCTACTGTATTCACGATTTGTATGAAGAGGGAGATAAGCTTCTAAATATTATGGATGCCTGCAAAGAGGCGGGCACCGAGGATATGCCTTACCTCTTCTTCTCAACCTCGAAAATCAGCTTTGCAGGAAGCGGAGTTGCAGTAATGGGCGGCTCAAAGGCTAATATTGATTGGCAGAAAAAGCGTATGACGGTTCAGACCATAAGCTACGATAAGATAAATCAGCTCCGCCATGTACTGTATTATAAAGATAGTAACGGTCTTCGTGAGCATATGAAAAAGCATGCTGAGATTTTGCGCCCTAAATTTGAAACAGTGCTTGAGGCCTTTGATAGAGAGCTCGCACCGCTCGGATGTGTAAGCTATCTAAGACCTCGCGGCGGCTATTTTATAAGCCTTGATGTTGAAAGCGGATGCGCAAAGAGATGCGTTGAGCTGTGTAAGCAGGCGGGAATAGCGCTTACCCCCGCAGGTGCAACCTATCCGTATAAAAATGACCCCGAGGATAAAAATATCCGTATAGCGCCTTCATATCTTGAGGTAGAGGACTTAGAAAAGGCAGCTTTAGTGCTCTGCGCTTCTGTTAAGCTTGCTTGTATTGAAAAATATTATAAAAACGCAAAATAAGGAGGAATTTCTATGAAAAAAGGTGTTTCTGTTGCAGCTAAGTTGCTGCTGTGTTTTGTGGCAGAGTTTCTGCTCTTTTGGTTTAAGCTTCCGCCTATAAACCTTCGCAGCCGCGATTTTTGGAGCTTTGTTATTGAAAGTGTTGTTATCTGCACAGTTATTTTCACCATTTCATCTATTCTTGCTTTTCTTAAAGGTGTTCAGGGCAAAACAGGAAATGAGATTTTTGCAGAGGGAAAAAGCAGTATCAAATCTTCAGCAAAGCCTTTTAAAATAGTGCTTATTTCCATTGTAGCTATGTTGGTATTCATCTTTGCTATGGATATTGTCGGTTCAAAAATCTTTAATGCAAAAAGATATTCCTCTCTTATAGAACTTAAATCGGGCGACTTCTCTGCCGACGTTGCTGAAATAAAAATGTCACAAATCCCTGTTGTTGATAGAGATGTTGCTTCGCGCCTCGGCAAAAGAGAACTCGGTAATATAACAGATTTGGTTTCGCAGTTTGAAATCGAAGAGGAATATACACAGATAAACTATAAAAACCACCCCTATCGCGTAACACCGCTTAAATATGCTGATATTATAAAGTGGTTTGCAAATCAGAGCGAGGGTGTTCCCGGATATATCACTGTTGACCTCACAACTCAGGAGGCAGACCTTGTCCGCTTAGAAAACCCTATAAAATACTCAAAAAGCGAATATTTTCTTAGAAATATTTATAGATATCTGCGCTTTACTCATCCCACCAGGATATTTGCCGAGGTTTCATTTGAAATCGATGAAAGCGGAGTTCCTTATTGGGTAGCCTCTGTAGTCGATTATAAGATAGGATACTGGAGCGGCAGAGATATCTGCGGCGTCGTTTTAGTAAATGCTCAGACGGGCGAAAATCAGTATTATCAGAAAGAGGATATCCCCAAATGGGTTGACCAGGCATTTGATTCTGATATGATTATAGAGCAGCTTGTCTATAATGGACTTTATTCGGACGGATTTTTCAATTCTATCTTAGGCCAGAAAAACTGCACACAGCCCACCGACGGATACAACTACCTTGCTATTGACGATGATGTTTGGGTATACACAGGAATAACCTCAATAACCGACGATGCCTCTAACTTAGGCTTTGTCCTCTCAAACCTGAGAACCAAGGAAACCCGCTACTACACTCAGGCGGGCGCTGAGGAATACTCAGCGATGGATTCCGCCGAGGGACAGGTACAGCATTTAGGCTACGAGGCAACCTTCCCGATTCTTTTAAATATTGCCGACAGACCCACCTATTTCGTTTCTCTTAAAGACGATGCAGGCCTCGTTAAGATGTATGCCTTTGTCGATATGGAGCAGTATCAGGTTGTAGGAATAGGCGCCACGGTTGATAAAGCAAAGCAGGCATATTTTGAGGCTCTTAACGGAGAAAATATTGAGGTTAAGCCCGAAGAGATGCCCGAAGAGGAGAAAACAGTAATCAGCGGCAAGGTTATTGAGCTTTCATCTGCTGTTATTGACGGTAACACCTACTACTATATCATCTTAGAAAATAACGAAAATATATATGCGCTCCCTGCATCGCTTTCTCAAAAGCTTCCCTTCTTAAAGGTAGGGGATAGCATTGAGATAACCCAGGCGGCAGGGAAATATACCGAAGTTAAGATAAATTCTTAAAGCTAAAAAAATACAGCATAGTCACTTAAGTGACTATGCTGTATTTTTTTATTTAATTTAATGCACCTTTGAGCCTCTCGCTGAAACCTTTTCGTGATGCTGAATTTCGCCTGCCGCCGAAAGTGATATTTTGGTAAGCGCAGGTCCTACAAGCTCGTAAATTAAAACTGCAAACAACACAATGTTTCTTACAAGCCCGCCGTCAGCCTCTCCGAGCTGCATAGCGGTAACCGACATTCCAAGAGCAACTCCCGCCTGCGGCAAAAGTGTAATTCCTAAGTACTTAACTGTCTTTTTGTCACAGCCCGCAGCCTTTGCGCTGAAATATGTGCCAATATATTTTCCCGCTGAACGGAAAATGATAAACAGAATACCGATAAGCACTATTGCGCTGTCTAAAAATACCGATAGCTTTAGCTCAGCGCCTGAAATTACAAAGAATAGGATAAATAGGGGAGCGGTCCATCGGTCACAGCGGTCCATAAGCTCCTCTGAGAAATCACAGAGGTTGCAGAAAACAGTTCCCAGCATCATGCAGGTGAGCAGCGGTGAAAAACCGACAGTGACACCGCCGATTTCAAAATGAATCATACAAATTCCAACGGTGAGAAAAACGAATGTAACTGCAAGCGAAAGCCTTTTTGAACGCGAATGGAAAAATCTTTCAAAGAATGTAAGGGCAAGACTCATAATTAAGCCGAGTAAGAGTGAAGCGGCTATTTCAACGAGCGGCTCTACTACAATAGAGATAATGTCAGCCGCGCCCGTTTGAAGCGCTCTTGCAATTCCAAAGGATACCGAGAAAATAATAAGACCGACAGCGTCATCAAGCGCAACAATGGGAAGTAAGAGTGATGTCAGAGGTCCCTTAGCCTTGTACTGCCGAACAACCATCAGCGTTGCGGCAGGTGCAGTTGCCGAGGCTATCGCACCGAGAGTAATTGCCGCTGAAAGAGAAAGCTTGTCGGGCATTATAAAATGAAGAGCTATAAGCGCTGCATCTACCATAAGCGTTGCAGCAACTGCTTGAACAATTCCAATGATAGTGGCTTGCTTGCCTGTCTTTTTGAGCTGTGAGAGCCGAAATTCGTTTCCTATTGCAAAGGCTATAAAGCCGAGAGCTACATCACTGAGA
>JAXJQH010000050.1:0-6300 GCA_036311245.1 Oscillospiraceae bacterium
CCTGATGATATTGTATGCCACATATACAATACCATAACTTCTGCTAAACTCAACTTCGCTAAGGGATCCGTTGAGAGGGATGCGACAGGACAGCGCAGGACCATCACGATGAAGAAAATATCAAATGAGCGCTTTGAAGAAAATTCTGTGATTATTTCCTCTATGCGGCTTGACTGTGTTGTTGCTGCATTAACAGGTAAAAGCAGGGCAGACAGCGCAAAACTTGTCACTTCTGAGCGAGTTTCGGTAAATCACGAAATTATCACCTCATGCTCTAAGACTTTATATGACTCAGATGTTTTGTCAATTCGGTCATTCGGCAAATTTATAATAGGTTCTTGTGTATCAAAAACAAAAAAAGGAAGATTAGTTCTTCTCTACAAAAAATATATTTAACAGGGAGGCCTTTTTGTGCTGACAATTTCTGAAATCAAAAACAAAAAATTCGAAAAATCTGCCTTTGGATATAAGGTGGAGGATGTTGAGAGCTTTTTAAATGAAATAATTGATTGCATATCCAACTTGGAAAATGAAAAGGCTGAGACCGAGAAAAAACTTGTTGTTTTAGCAAATAAGATTGAGGAATACAGAAACGAAGAAGATAGTCTTCGTCAGGCTCTTTTAGGAGCTCAGAAGCTTGGCGACAGTATTCTCAAGGAAGCTAAAAACCGCGCTGAAATTATGATGCGCGACGCAACAATTAAATCTGAAAATATTGTCAAGAATGTTAAGGACGAGGTAAAGCGTGAGGAAGTTATTCTTAACAAGATGAAGCGTGAGGTAGATTCTTTCAGAACAAAGATGCTCACTATGTATAATTCTCACATAGATATGATAAAGAGCCTTCCTGAAATCGAGCGCGCAGAGGCTGAGGAAGAAATACCTGAAGTAGTAGAAGCTCCCGCTGAGCCTGCAGTAGAAACTATTGTACAGCCTGCTGAAGAGATAGTTCCTGAGACTGAAATTGAGCCTGTAGCTGCTGAAAGCGTAGTAGTAGAAGAGAAACCTGCCGAAGCTCCCGCCGAGCCTGCAGCCGAGGAAGAGCAGGAAGAAGAGGGCTTTAAAATCAGCGGCGGATTTAAATTCAGCCGTTTTGATGATAAAGAAAGTAAAGAATCCAAGTTCGGTCCGTTAAAATTTGGTGACGGTTATGACCTGAACGACGATGCAAAAAAATAAACATTCACTTGAGGAGAGAACAAAATGCCACAGGATTATAACCAGACGCTGAACCTGCCCAAAACAGATTTTGCTATGAGAGCAGGTCTTCCACTGAGAGAGCCGGAGCAGTTTGCAAAGGTTGATGAGCAGGATATTTACGGTAAGATTATAAAAAAGAATGAGGGTAAACCTCAGTATGTCCTGCACGACGGACCTCCGTATGCAAACGGAGATATTCATCTCGGAACAGCTCTTAATAAGGTTCTTAAGGATTTTATTGTTAAATATAAAAATATGGCAGGCTTCTGCGCACCATATATACCCGGCTGGGATACCCACGGTCTACCTATTGAGCTTAAAGCTATAAAAAAAATCGGAGTGGACAGAGCTGTTCTTTCTCCGGTTGATTTAAGAAAACATTGCAGAGAATTTGCACTTTCTTATGTTGATAATCAGAGAAACCAGTTTAAGCGCTTGGGTTCAATCGGCGATTATGCCGACCCATATCTCACCCTTAAGCCTGAATTTGAGGCAAAACAGATTGAAATTTTTGGTGATATGGCAGAAAAGGGCTATATTTACAAGGGTCTTAAGCCTGTTTATTGGTGCCCCACCTGCGAAACAGCTCTTGCAGAGGCAGAAATCGAGTATTCTGAAGATCCCTGCTATTCTATCTATGTAAAATTTCAGGTAACTGACGATAAAGGCAAGCTCTCATCACTTGGTGTTGACCCCTCTAAAACCAAATTTGTTATCTGGACCACAACAACTTGGACCCTTCCTGCAAACGTTGCAATCTGTATCGGTCCTGAGTATACCTATGCATTTGTTAAGGCGAACGATGAAATTTATGTTATTGCCGAAGAGCTTGTAAAACCCACTGTTGAGGCAGCAGGAATTGAACAATATGAAATAATTGCCAGAGCAAAGGGAAGTGACCTTGAGCTTATCGAAACCGCTCATCCCTTTATCGACAGAACTTCTCTTGTTATTGTTGGCAATCACGTTACATTAGAAAGCGGTACCGGATGTGTTCACACTGCACCCGGTCACGGTGTAGAGGACTTTGAGGTTTGCTGCAACTATCCTCAGATTCCTATTGTTGTTCCCGTTGACTCAAAGGGTTATATGACAGAGGAAGCAGGACAGTTTGTAGGTCTCTCTACCGATGATGCCAATAAAGCGATTGCACAGCACCTTGAAGACATAGGAAGTCTTTTTGCTATTCAGAAAATTATTCACCAGTATCCTCACTGCTGGCGTTGTAAGGATCCCGTTTTGTTCAGAGCTACAAAACAGTGGTCCTGCTCTATTGACGGATTTAAGGATGCCGCTATTAAAGCAATTGAGGGCGTACAGTGGATTCCTGAATGGGGCGAGGAGCGCATTAAAGGTATGGTTCGCGACAGAAGTGACTGGTGCATTTCCCGCCAGCGTACCTGGGGTGTTCCTATTCCTATCTTCTATTGTGAAAAATGCGGAAAAGAGCATATCAATAAAGAAAGCATCAAGGCTGTATCTGAGCTTTTCCGTAAACACGGTTCTGATGCTTGGTATACAACCGATGCTGCTGATATTCTCCCCAAGGGAACAGTTTGCAGCGAGTGCGGACACAATGTATTTACTAAAGAAACCGACATAATGGATGTTTGGTTTGATTCGGGTGTTTCTCACGCTGCAGTTCTCGAGCAAAGAGAGGGAGTAAGATGGCCTGCAGACCTTTATTTAGAGGGTGCGGACCAGTATCGAGGCTGGTTCCAGTCTTCACTTCTTACCTCTGTTGCTTGGCGCTCTGAGGCTCCCTACAAGGCTGTTTGCACCCACGGCTGGGTTGTTGACGGTGAGGGTAAAAAGATGTCCAAATCTCTTGGAAACGGCATTCTTGCTGAAGAGATTCTTGATGATTACGGCGCTGATATTTTAAGACTTTGGGTTGCATCTTCTGACTATCATGCAGATATAAGAATTTCTAAAGATATTCTTAAACAGCTTTCTGAAGGTTATCGTAAAATTCGTAACACCGCAAGATATATCCTTGGTAATATTGCAGATTTTGATCCCAAAAAGGATATGATCAAATTTGATGATATGCAGGATATTGATAAGTGGGCACTCTTAAAGCTTGAAGAACTTAAGGAAAAAGTTATCTCTGCATATGACGCCTTTGAGTTCCATCAGGTTTACCATTCAATTCGCAACTTCTGTGTTATTGATATGTCAAACTTCTATCTTGATGTTCTCAAGGATCGTCTCTATTGCGATAAGACTGACGGAATTTCCAGAAGAGCCGCTCAAAGCGCCATGTATATCATTCTTAACTCGCTCACTAAGCTACTTGCTCCTATCCTTGCATTTACATCAGAGGAGATTTGGGAGAGCATGCCTCACCTTGAGGGAGAAAATGCTGAGCACGTACTTCTCAATGATATGCCAGCAAAAGAGTGCTTGACTGCTCCTGAAGGCTTTATGGATAAATGGAATAAAATTAACGCTGTCAAGGATGCTGTTAAAAAGCAGCTTGAAGAGCTCAGGGCCCAAAAGGTTATCGGTTCTTCGCTTGATGCCGAGGTAACGCTTTACGCACAGGGAGATCTTTTTGAGTTTCTTACTGATGTTAAAGAGACACTTCCTCAGGTTCTTATTGTGTCCAAAGTTTCCATTGTAAATGATAAGGGCGGAAAAGAGGATGAGGATTTTGCAGGTCTCGGAATTGAGAGCAAAAAGGCTGAGGGCTGCAAATGCGCTCGCTGCTGGACCTATAGCGATACAGTCGGCAAGGATGAGAAGCATTTAGATATTTGTGAACGCTGCGCTGCTGTAATCGAATAATTCTAAAAAGCTGAAATATCAGGGCTCAGAAAAATTCTGTGCCCTGATGTTTTGAAGTAGAAGGGAAGTGTGTCGCAAATGAAACTATCTATAAAAAAACTAAAAGGCGTTGTTGCGGCATTTTCTCTGACCTTTATAGGAATAGATCAGCTGATAAAATTTATCGTTTCAAGCAATATGCAGCTTGACGAGTCAATTCCTCTCTTAAACAATGTGCTTCACATCACATATGTGTTAAATGAGGGCGCGGCTTTTAGTATAATGTCGGGACAAACATGGCTCTTGTGCGGTGTAACCTCTGTAACAATGGCGTTTCTCATCTGGCTCTTTGTATCAAAGAAAACAGAACATCCGCTTGCAATATCCTCGCTTGGACTTATTATTTCGGGCGGAATAGGGAACCTCATTGACAGATTTTTTAACGGAGATATTATTTTTAAGGGAAAAGTTGTTGATTATATTGACTTTCGCCTTATAGATTTTGCAGTATTTAACTTTGCGGATTGCTGCATAACTATAGGAACAATCCTGCTTGTCATTTATATCTTCTTTTTTGATGCGAAAAATACTGCTGAAATTGAGGAATCTCAAGATGAATGAGCAAGAATTTGAATTTATAATTGATGATGAGTCTGTTGGGGTGCGAATTGATAGTTTTTTAAGTGACAAGCTCGAAGGCTTTACACGCAGCCATATTCAAAAGATTGTTCAAGATGGCGGAATAAAGGTCAATGAAAAGCTTGTTTCCAAAAGCTATAAGCTTTGCAAAGGGGATTTAATTAAAGTTTCTCTTGATGAAAACACCGAACTTGAAATCACTCCTCAGGACATCCCTCTTGATATTATTTATGAGGATGCAGATTTGCTGGTTGTAAACAAACCCAAAGGAATGGTTGTCCATCCCGCACCCGGAAATCCTGATAGTACACTTGTTAATGCACTACTTTATCACTGTAAGGGACAGCTTTCAGGCATTAATGGCGTAAATCGCCCGGGAATTGTTCATCGGATTGACAGAGATACTAGTGGAATTTTGGTTATTGCTAAAAGCGATATAGCTCATTTTGGACTTTCAGAGCAGTTTTCAGAACATAGCATTAAGCGAGAGTATCACGCCGTTGTATATGGAAACATAAAAGATGATAAGGGAACAGTTAATGCGCCGATTGGCCGTCATCCTGTTAACAGAAAACAAATGGCAGTTACCCTTACTAATTCCAAACAAGCTGTAACTCATTTTGAGGTGCTTGAGCGGTTTGGGAAATTTACTTATATTAAATGCAATCTTGAAACAGGCAGAACACATCAGATTCGAGTACATATGGCAAGTATAGGACATCCAATAGCAGGTGACGAGGTTTACGGACCAAAAAAGGTAATTAAATCACTCGGCGGTCAGTGTTTGCATGCAAAGCTATTAGGCTTTACACATCCTGCCACAGGAAAAGACCTTGTATTCGATAGCTCGCTTCCACCTTATTTTACAAAGTTTATTAAAACGCTTGGAAATGAATTGTTTTAAGGCGTAGATATAATTATTTCATTATCAGGAGGTTTCTTTATGCAGGAAATACAAAAAAAGCAACTGCAAAAAACTGCCTGTGAAGTAAGACTCGGTATTATCGAAGCTGTTCACAGTGCAAAATCCGGCCATCCGGGCGGATCACTTTCCATCGCAGATCTTCTCACCTATCTCTATTTCTGCGAAATGAATATTAACACTCAGGAGCCCAAGAATGCTGATCGCGACAGACTAGTACTCTCTAAGGGTCACTGCTCTCCCGCGCTTTACTCTGTGCTCGCCCAGCGTGGATATTTTCCCAAGGAGGAGCTTAAAAGCTTCCGTCAGATAGGCAGCCGCCTCCAGGGACATCCTGATATGAAGGGCATTCCCGGTGTTGATATGAGCTCCGGATCGCTTGGACAGGGAATATCTGCTGCTTGCGGAATGGCGCTTGGCGCAAAAGTAAACGGAAAAGACTACCGTGTTTATACCGTTCTCGGTGATGGTGAGTGTGAAGAGGGTCAGGTTTGGGAAGCTGCAATGTTTGCAGGCAGTAAAAATCTTGATAACCTCTGCGCTATTGTTGACTACAATGGTCTGCAGATCGATGGCACTCTCAGCGAGGTTTGTTCGCCCGAGCCTTTTGATAAAAAGTTTGAGGCTTTTGGCTGGAATGTAATCTGCATTGATGCCCATAATTTTGACGAAATCGAGGCTGCATTTAAAGCAGCGCGCGATACAAAGGGTAAACCCACCGTTATTATTCAGAAGAGTGTCAAGGGTAAGGGTGTTTCCTTTATGGAAAA
>JAXJQH010000051.1:0-10978 GCA_036311245.1 Oscillospiraceae bacterium
AACTGTGACGGGAAGAAAAAGCGTGCTTTCCTAAAGAGAGCGAAATCGGATTTTATCCGTGCTGAAAATTTCGCAGGAGTGAGCCGTTTTTATGCCATCCCTAAGTTGCCGGCGATGAGCCGAGCCGCAAGCCTGCGTTAAGGGCTTAGAGTGGTGCAGAATTTGCACAATTCGGGTGGTCCCGCGGTAGGATTTATCCTGTCGTCCCTATTTTTGGGGCGACAGGTTTATTTTTTTATTTTAGAAACGAGGTAAATAAAATGCAGTGGACAGGACTTAATGAGCTGAGAGAAAAATTTCTCACATTCTTTGAAAACAAGGAGCACACGCGTCTTTCAAGCTTTCCCCTTGTACCTATTGATGACAACAGTCTACTTCTCATCAATTCAGGTATGGCTCCGTTAAAAAAATATTTTCTCGGTCAGGCAACACCGCCCGCAAAGCGTGTTACTACCTGCCAGAAATGTATCCGCACTCCCGATATTGAGCGAGTTGGAAAAACCTCACGCCACGGAACATATTTTGAAATGCTCGGCAACTTCTCCTTTGGAGATTATTTCAAGCACGAGGCTACAAAGTGGGCTTGGGAGTTTATAACGCAGGAGCTTAAAATCCCCACCGACCGCATCTGGGTTTCGGTTTTTGAAACAGACGATCAGGCAATAGATATCTGGGTTAACGAGGTCGGTGTGCCGAGGGAAAGAATAGTAAAGCTCGGCCGTGAGGATAATTTTTGGGAGATAGGCAGCGGTCCCTGCGGTCCCTGCTCGGAAATATACTTTGACCGCGGCGAGGAGCACGGCTGTGGCAAGGAAGGCTGTGCCGTCGGCTGCGATTGCGACCGTTATGTTGAATTCTGGAACCTTGTTTTCTCGCAGTACAATTCAGACGGAAACGGCAATTACACCCCTATGGAGCACCCCAATATCGACACCGGTATGGGTCTTGAGCGACTTGCCTGCATTATGCAGGGTGTTGACAACCTTTTTGAGGTTGACACTGTTCAGAATATTATGAAGCACATCTGCCGTATTGCAAATGTCGAGTATAAAAAAGACGAAAAGACTGATGTTTCACTGCGCATTATAACCGACCACATCAGAAGCACCGTATTTATGATTTCAGACGGTGTAATTCCTTCAAACGAGGGGCGCGGATATGTTTTGCGCCGTCTTCTCAGGCGCGCAGCTTGTCACGGAAAGCTGCTTGGAATTGATAAATCTTTCCTTTATGAAGTATGCGATACCGTTATAAATGAAAACAAAACTGCTTATAGTGAGCTTGTGGAAAAGGCAGATTATATCAAAAAGGTTGTCCGCAACGAGGAAGAAAGCTTTGCAAAGACCATTGACAAGGGTATGGAGCTTGTTTATGAGCTTATTGAAAAACAGCTAAGTGCAAAGGCTACTATTTTCCCCGGAGATGCTGCGTTTAAGCTTTATGACACCTACGGATTTCCTATTGACCTTACACGCGAAATGGTTTCTGAAAAGGGACTTTCGGTTGATGAAGACACATTCCGTACTCTTATGCAGGAGCAGCGCACAAAGGCAAGAAAAGCAAGAGAAAACCTTGATGTTCTCGGTTGGGTTGACAATGAAATTGAAGGTATTTCAGATATTGAAACCGAATTTTGCGGATATGATACTTTAAGCTGTGACTGCGCCGTAAAAGCAGTTATTTGCGATGGAAAGTGCGTCGATTCCGCTGCAGAGGGTGCTGATGTTACCTTACTTCTTGACAAGGTTCCCTTCTATGCAGAAAGCGGCGGACAGGTTTCTGACTGCGGCTGCATTACCTCTGGTGAAACGGTTGTTTCTATAACCGACTGCAAAAAGGACAAAAGCGGAAAAATATTCTGCATAGGAAATGTTGAGAGCGGAATTATCGCAGCGGGTAGCCGAGCTACTGCGACTGTAGATGCAGAGCGCCGAGCTGCCATTATGCGCAATCACACCTGTGCACACCTGCTTCAGGCGGCTCTGAGAAACACCTTAGGCGACCACGTTCATCAGGCGGGACAGCTTGTCGATGACAAAAGACTGCGCTTTGATTTCTCGCACTTCTCGGCAGTTTCCAGAGAGGAGCTTGTAAAAATTGAAAAAGAGGTAAACTATGCTATTCTCTCTGCCCTTCCCGTTTCTGTTAAGGAAATGTCGCTTACCGAGGCTAAGGAGATTGGAGCTATGGCTCTATTCTCCGAGAAATATTCCGACACTGTTCGTGTTGTTTCGGCAGGAGATTACTCTACCGAGCTTTGCGGCGGAACACACGTTAAAAACACCTCTGAAATCGGACTTTTCAAAATTATTAGCGAAGCCTCAGTTGCATCAGGTATTCGCAGAATAGAGGCTGTTACAGGAGCAAATCTGCTCGAATATCTTGGTGCAAATCTTGAGCTTATAAACAATGCTGCTGCGGCATTAAAGCTTGCAAATTCTCAGGAGCTTGTTTCAAAGATTGTTGCTGTTTCAGACGAGCTTAAACAAAAAGAAAAAGAGCTTGAGACTATAAACCGCAAGATGGCAGCTTCTCAGAGCGGAAATCTTGCAGACAAGATGGTAGAGGTTGGTCCTTTTCACCTTATCTGCGCAAAGCTTGAAAATGTTAAGCCTGACGCTATGCGTTCAATTTCGGATTCAATGCGCGATTCCGACCCCTTTAACATTACCGTTCTTGCAAGTGATGACGGCACAAAGGGTACTCTCTGCGTTTGCTGCGGAAAAGAGGCTGTTTCTTTAGGCGCTCACGCAGGAAATCTTGCAAGAGCTGCAGCACAGGCTGCAGGAGGCAGCGGCGGCGGCAGACCCGACAGTGCTATGGCAGGTTACAAAGAGCTTGCTAAATCAGAAGCTTGCTTTGAAGCTGCAAAAAAAGCTATAGAAGCCATAAACAACAAATAAGGAGGAAATAAAAAATGGATTGCATTTTCTGCAAAATCGCAAACAGCGAAATCCCCTCTAACAAGCTATATGAGGACGAAAGTGTTTTAGCTTTCTATGACCTTGCTCCTCAGGCACCCGTTCATTTCCTTGTTATTCCTAAGGCGCATATCAAAAGCGCTGATGAATTAAACGAAGATAATGCCGAGGTTGTTGCTCACATTTTTGCTGTTATATCAAAGCTTGCCAAAGAACTCCACCTTAAAAAGGGGTACCGCATTGTTAACAACTGCGGAGAAGACGGCGGGCAGACTGTCGGACACCTCCATTTCCACGTTCTGGGCGGTCGGCTTCTCGCATGGCCTCCGGGCTAAGCCGTTTTTCCTATTAATTTTACTTAAAAGGAGCTTTAAAAATGGATAAATTTTACACATTAAACGTCGCAGGTCTTGAGCGTCAGCTCCCCATCTGCCCCATAAACGAAAATGTTTATATCGCAGGCTTTGTTATGTTTTCTGATGTCGAGCTCACCGTTGCATGCGCTAAGGAGCTTATTAAAAAAGTTCCCAAGCACGATGTTATTGTAACGGCTGAATCCAAGGGTATTCCTCTTGCCTATGAAATGGCAAGACAGCTTAAGGAAAAATACATTGTTGCAAGAAAGATGAACAAGCTTTATATGCAGTCCCCTATTCACGTTGAGGTTAAGTCCATTACAACAGAAAAGCTTCAGATGCTTTATCTTGACAGCTCTGAGGCTGACTATCTCACCGGAAAGCGGGTTTTGATTGTCGATGATGTTATCAGCACCGGAGAGTCTCTGCGTGCGCTTGAAACCCTCGTTAATTCGGCAGGTGGACAAATAGTCGGTAAAGCAGCAGTTCTTGCCGAGGGTGATGCTGCCGACCGCAAGGACATTATTTATCTTGAAAAACTTCCTATGTTTTTTGCTTAAATTACATAAGGGCTAAAGGAGGAAAGGCAGAATGAAGAGGCCGCTAATGACCGCTTGTTTAATCTATTTAGCAGCCCTTACCGCCTCTATTATTCTGCCTTCCTCATATCTTTTAGCTGCCGCAGCTTTCTTACCTGCGGCAGCTATTATATTTTTTATTCTATCTCGTTTTTGCCGCGCTCTTAGAAACGTTGCAGCATTTATGCTTATTTCTTTTCTCACGATTTTAAGCTTTCTTATATACCATCACATCACAGTAAAGCCCGCCGAAAATCTTGCGGGCAAAAATACAGCTATTACAGCAACCGTTTTAGAAACAGAGTTATCTGAATCGGGAAACAAATTTTATATTGCTAAATTAAACACGATAGACGGCGCGGTTGCGCCGCGCGATGTAAGAATAAGGCTGTACTGCGCAAATTCTGATAATCTGTGTGATTACGATGAGATTTCTGCAGAGGTTTCATTCTTTTCCAAAGGCTCATTTTCTTCCTTGGAGCAGTATTATTTATCGAGCAGTATTCTTGGCTCTGCAACAACCTTGGGAGATATCACAGTTATTAATGAGGCTGAGTTTTCACTTACTCGCGAAATTTGCAGAATAAGGGATAAGATGGTATTTAACATACGAGCCGCCATTCCTGATGAGCGGGGCAACATAATAAGTGCAGTGCTTTTCGGAAAACGCGATTACATTGAGTCTGACACCTCTAATTTATTTGCCGCCGCAGGAATTAGCCATCTGTTGGCAGTTTCGGGGCTGCATCTGTCAATAATTGTTTCGCTTATAAATTCGTTTCTTTTAATTTTGGGACTTGGCAAAATATCGAGAACTGTTATTGCACTTATATTCACAGTTTTAATGATGATAATGACGGGCTTTACTCCCTCTATTGTAAGAGCCGCTGTTATGACAACAATAGCTTTACTTGCCCAGTGCATACGCCGTGATTACGATGCGCCAACGGCGCTTACTCTATCGGCGGTCATAATCTGTTTTGCAAATCCATATGCCATTACGAACATTGGTTTTCTTCTCTCATTCTCTGCAACTGCGGGACTTATAATTTCCCAAAACATAATTGAAAAACAGCGAATTAAATTCAGCCTTAAAACCGTTTCAGTTCCCCGTCTTGTCTTTTTTGAAATTGAAAAGCTGATTTTACCCTGCTTCTTTGCATTTTTATTTACCATTCCCGTTTCCGCTTGTGTTTTCGGCTATCTTGCCACTTACTCACCTATCATAAATCTGTTACTTGCGCCTCTTCTACCCTTTATGCTTGCATTTTCGCTTAGCGCTGCAATATTTTCACTCACGCCCTTTACCTTTATTTTCAAGCCGCTTTTTTATATTGCAAAGCTATTTATATCCTGCATTACTTGGCTTTCTGAGCAGTTTAGTGTCCTTCCTTTTGCCAAGATAGATATTCAAAGCGATTTTACGCCCTACATCGTTATTGTTTTTGTCATTATTTTTGCAGTTGCAATGCTTTCAAAACGCCCCTATAAAAACAGCATTGCAGCAGCTCTTTTATGCATCCCCGTTATTTGCACTGCGGTTATATCCCATCACATAATTTATAAAAATACTGTCGAAATTTCTGTTATTGAGGGCTCTTCGTCTGCCGTTTTGATAAAATACAACGGAGCGCAATTTATCAGCGGATTTACAAAAGACACAGCATATTCTTTAAGAAGAGCTACAGGTGACTCTATAATGCTTGTTTCTGCTGAGAGTATCCCTTCTTCAGATGTTGCGGCGTTAACACACTTTATTAGTGGCAAGGATATTTCCTATCTTGTTATTCCCAAAGAACATTCGGCTGCAATTTCTTCTGTCGACAGCAAGCTTTCAAACAAGACCTACATAAGTGAGAGCTTTTCCGCGTGCTACGGTAAGGCTCGGGTCAGCACCGAAACTTATGACAATAATACGCTTATCTGTTATAATATTGCAGGATTTAAAATCGCACATTTGAACATACAGTCGCCAGACAAGCTGCCTGATGATTTTTCTTGTAATCTTCTTATTGCAAACAGCAAGGCTCTGCCATATTTGAATAAATACAAGGCAGATTATTTTATTTTTAGCGAAAAGGCTGAAAATCCCGAGCATTTGAAAAAGAGCCTTGAAAACCACGGTGTAGTTTATCTTGCCGATTCTCAGTGCGAGCCTTTTTATCTTAAACAAAACAAGCTTTTTCAAAAGAATAAAAATTACAAGTCACCATTGTAATTTTTGCTAAAATAAGCTATAATATTTCTATATTTTAAAAAAGGAGGAATACTATATGCCGCGTATGAACGAAAAAGAATTTCTTTCAGCCTTAAAGCAGCAGCTAAATTCTTCTCTTTTTTTATTTTACGGAGCAGATGAATACTCAAAAAATGTTTGTTTCCGCCGTCTTATAAAATCGGCTTCTCCTGACGGTGAGCCCACCTTTTTTGACGGACAAGCTTTAGACCTTAAAAGACTTTCTGAGGAATGTCAAAGCGTTTCTTTCTTTTCGGATGAAAAATGTGTCTGGGTCAGAAATCCGTCTATTGAGTCTTTTTCTCCTTCGCAGTTAGAATCCCTTTACACAATTATTTCCGAAAAGCCTGATTCAACCTGCCTTATTTTTGTTATCAAAAGTCAGGAGATAAACACCCGCACCTCGGCTAAATGGAGAAAGTTTATTGAAACCATTGAGAGCGGCGGAATTGTTGTTGAGTGCAATGAAAAATCACAAAGCGATGTTATTTCAATGATAATTAACACCGCTAAAAAGAGCGGCTGCACCATTGAGCGCTCCATTGCTGAAAATTTAGCGGACAGAGCTTTAAATGATATGCTTGTTTTGGAAAATGACCTTGTAAAGCTTTGTGCCTTTGCACTTGAAAAGTGTGATGGAATCATTACTGCTGACGCAGTTGAGCATCTTACCGCCCGTCAGCTTGATTACAAGGCATATGAAATTATAAAACACATAATAAACTTAAGACCGCAAACTGCTCTGCACATTTTAGACTCGCTATTCTTGCAGCAGGTTGATGCTATTTCCATAAATTCAGCACTATCCTCATCTTTCTTAGACATATACCGCGTTAAAAAGATGCAGCAATACAACCACTCGGTAAGCGAGCTTTCTGCAAGCTTTGACTACAAGGGCAAGGATTTTAAGCTGCGCGGCGCGGGATATGATGCACCAAAATGCACGCCTGAGTTTTTAAAAAATGCCATTCTCTGTCTTGCAGAGACTGACATCAAGCTAAAAAGCACCAAGCATGACAAAAAGACACTTATGGAAAGGGCACTTATAAAAATCATTCTCGGCGACAAGGCGGGAAAAGCTATATGATTAAGCTTACACAAGCCGTTGTTGTTGAGGGAAAATATGACAGAATGAGGCTTTCCTCTGTTTTAGACACAACGATCGTAGAAACGGGCGGATTTCGCATTTTTTCTGATGATGATACAGTTTCTATGCTCAGAGCCCTTGCAAAAAGGTGCGGACTTATTATTTTTACCGACAGCGATTTTGCTGGCTTTCGCATCCGCAATTTCTTGAAAAATAAGATTACCGAAGGAACGGTTATAGACGCATATCTCCCCGATGTTTTAGGAAAAGAAAAGCGCAAGGCTCACCCTTCAAAAGAGGGGCTTTTAGGGGTAGAAGGCTTTTGCGAGCAGGATATCCTTGAAGCTCTGAAAAAAGCAGGGGTTACAAGCGGAAAGATATGCGAAAACCCTTCAGAGCGCATTACCCGCTTTGATTTATATGAGCTTGGGCTCAGCGGCGGAAAAAACAGCGCAGAAAAACGCGCCCTTATTTTAAAAAAGCTCTCGCTCCCCTCTCATCTTTCAAGCACAGTTTTACCCGATGTTCTATCTTCTATTATATCTAAAGAAGATTTTTTCAGCTTAGTATACCAGTTATTTCCATCCAAGGAGGATATTTAATCTATGGTCTTTTCAAGCCTGACATTTATGTATGTTTATCTGCCCATTGTTTTGGGTATATATTTTCTTGTTCCCAGACCGCTTAAAAACTTTGTAATGTTTATTGCGGGCCTTTTGTTCTACGGATGGGGCGAGCCTTTTTATCTCTGGATAATGGTACTCTCAACACTTATTGACTACTCTGCAGGCCTTGTTATGTCACGCTTTGACGATAAACCGACTATCCGCAGGCTTTGTCTTATTGCATCTGTGGCAATGAATTTGGGTCTGCTCTCTATCTTTAAATACAGCGGATTTTTTGTCACAAGCATAAATTCAATATTGGGAACATCTATCCCTGTTCCCGACATTCCGCTTCCCATAGGAATATCCTTCTACACCTTCCAGAGTATGTCCTATACCATTGACCTTTATATGCGCAATATTCCTGTGCAGAAAAATCCCGTTACATTTGCAACCTATGTTACTCTATTCCCGCAAATAGTTGCAGGTCCTATTGTAAGATACTCTGATGTTCAGAACGAAATTGACCACCGCACAATCAGCATTGATTTGGTTGGCGAGGGCGTTGCAACCTTTATAAAAGGTCTTGCTAAGAAGGTTTTGCTTGCAAACAACATTGGAGCTCTTTGGGCGGCAGTAAAGGCTCAAGATATAACCTCTCTGCCCGCCGCAACTGCCTGGCTTGGAATTTTGGCGTTTACATTCCAAATATACTTTGATTTCTCGGGATACTCAGATATGGCCATAGGACTTGGAAAAATGCTTGGCTTTAATTTTCCCCAAAATTTTGATTTTCCATATGTTTCCAAAAGCATTTCTGAATTCTGGCGACGCTGGCATATAACACTCGGCTCGTGGTTTCGCTCTTATGTTTATATTCCTTTAGGCGGAAACCGCAAGGGAATGTCAAGAACCGTTTTTAATCTGTTTATTACATGGATGCTAACAGGTTTTTGGCACGGAGCGAGCTGGAATTTCCTTATATGGGGCATCTACTTTGGAATTATAATTATTTTAGAGCGCTTGTTCCTTGGAAATTGGCTTAAAAAGCTGCCAACGTTTTTACAGATAGCATATTCGTTTATACTTGTCGTTTTTGGCTGGGTGCTTTTTGAATTTGACAAAATGAGCAATGTATTCCTCTTCTTTAAGGCAATGTTTGGAGGAAACGGAGTAGGCTTTGCAAATGCTGATACTATCTACTATCTGCTTTCATACATTATCATTTTTGTATTATGTATATTCTTCTCGAGTGATAAATCAAAAGCGTTGTTTGAGGGCTTTAAAAATAAATATCCCAAGCTGTGCGAATATGTTGTTCCCGTTGTTGCAATTATTATGCTGTTTGTCTGCACAGCATATCTTGTTGATGCAACATTTAACCCGTTTATCTACTTTAATTTCTAAAAGGAGGAGCTAAATTATGAACGGTAAAAAACTTCTTGCTGTTTTATTTGCTGTAATTTTAATGGCTCTTCCACTTATTACAGCTTTTTCAAAAAAAGAAAAAACCTCCGAATGGGAAAATCGTGACCTTGCCACATTCCCAGGCTTTTCTACTGAGGCTATTATGGACAAGTCTTTTATGGAAGGCTTCGATTCCTATATTTCAGACCATTTCTTTGGCAGAAACTTCTGGGTAAAACTAAAATCCAATTTAGAGCTTTTGACTCTGAAAAGAGAAAACAACTCCATTCTGCTTACCACAAAAGGAACACTTGTTGAAGACCTTGATGAGCCAAATGAGCGTTACATCAATCAGAATATTGACGGAATTCTTTCATTTGCAAAGAATAATCCCGACGCGAAAATTTATACCGCTGTTGCCCCCACTTCCTGCGACCTTTATTCTGACACTCTCCCCTACGGAAAGAAAGTCTGGAGCCAGAAAGAGCAGATTGATTCTTTTTACTCTAATCTTGGAAAGAGTGTTTACGGAATTGACATTTACTCCACTCTTTACGCGAAAAGAGACCAATATATCTACTACAATACCGACCATCACTGGACTTCTCTCGGAGCATACTACGCATATCACCAGATAGCAACCGCTCTTGATTTCAAGCCCTATGAAAAAACACAGTTTGATATAGAGCATGCTTCCAACGAGTTTTACGGAACATACTCCTCAAAATCAAACATTTCGGTAGACCCCGACACCATTGACCTCTATTACAGTCACGCTTCTTCGGATTTTAAGATTACCGAGGTTTCTATCAACAACGGAAAAGAAACAAAGGTTTACAATGACATTTATTTCCGCGAGTGGCTCAGTAAAAAGGATAAATACTCTGTATTTTTAGGTCAGGTTCAGCCCGAGGTTACAATCAAAACCAATGTGCAGAACAACAAAAAACTGCTTATCTTTAAAGATTCATTTGCTCACAGCTTAGTTCCCTTTTTATCGCTACATTATTCTGAAATTAAGCTTATAGACCTTAGATATACAAACCAAAATTACCGAGATCTTGCCGATATTGCAAGCTATGACAGTGTTCTTCTGCTTTACAACATTGATAGCGTTGTAGGCAGCGGAAACATTGCCGCTCTCGGTGACTGAAAGGTTTAAATTCTATGGCAAAAATTTTGCGTAAGCATTTTATAAACACAGTTAAATCAAGCTATTACAAAACGCTACTGCTGCTCGCTCTTTGCTGGGCGGCAGCTGTATTTTGTGCTGTTTGCGCTCTTTTTACCTATGCGATATCTTTAATTTTTCTCATTCCTATTTCGGTTTTGATTTATCGCTTATTTCACCGCTCCCGCTCGCTTAAATCCGGCGCAGACGGTGAAAAAAGCTGTCTTAAGCTGCTTTCAAAGCTTCCAAAGGGATTCTATGTAATACCCGATGTGACACTTAATGTTAAAAACAAAACCGCTCAGCTCGATTACATAGTTATTTCAAGGAGCGGCGTTTTTATTGTCGAGTCCAAAAATCACGGCGGAGTTATAAGCGGCTCTCTTTTAGAGCCAAGGCTCTACAAAACAAAGCATATAAACGGCAAAAAAGAAACGCGCGACTTTTACAATCCCGCATATCAGGTTTCAACACATATACGCCTTATGCGCGAGCTTTTAAATGACCAAAACTTTAATGCAAATATTTTTGGGGCGGTTTATTTTTCTAACCCACGCACTATTTTAGAGCTTGATACCTCTCTGGGCAGCGTGCCTGTTTTCAGTTTTAAACAAAGA
>JAXJQH010000052.1:0-4159 GCA_036311245.1 Oscillospiraceae bacterium
CCATATAATTATATGCTTGATTTCCAAGGCTAAGCGCCGCGCCTGCAACCGCACCCCAAACACCGCCAACAGCTACACCCATACCGATTGAAAAGGCGGTGTCAATAGCCTGTGAAGCAATATTCTGCACGAATTGCGCCTGTTGTTGCTTTTCCTCGTAGCCTGTCCTTAACGATATTGTGTTGACATAAGGTGTTACTATCTTGTCCGCTACACTCTTGACAACGCCGTAAGCCGTGCCGACCATAGCGGCGGTTTTTATTTTGTCTTTTGGCTTTGGAGTTGTGCCGTCACTATTGGGAGTTGATGCGGTTGTCTGTTGGATTTCCTCGTCAGTTTCATTCCGTAAAACAATAACATATTTGCGTTCTGCCATACTCTCACCTTCTCTTTGTGCCTGTTGCATCGTTTGCGGTTGTCATAGCAACAGACATTCCTGCGTTAAGTGCGTTTTGTCCGTTGATTTGAACGGAATTAAAGCACATATTAAAGGTTTTGGTTAATACCCCTGTACTTGTGGGAATTGACACGGTTATTGGATAAAATTCGCCTGTATCGCCCTCTAAAATAAACCTTGTACAAATATCGTCAAATTTGCCGATTTGCAACGGCTTATCAAAAGAGAGTGTAAACACAGTTGATTGCGTTACACTCTTTTGCTCGTTGGTGTTTAGGGACAAATCTACATCACCCTTTTGCGATGCTACTCTTGACATAGCCTTAACCGTGGTATATATAGCCGTATCAAGATAACGGATAATCATTTGCGTGGAGTTCACACCACCCTCGACAAATGCGTATTCAAGGTTACAGTTAAGGGTAATAAAATCACCTATGCCCTTTATGCTCATTCGCTCGCCTGTTCTGCCGAGAGCATATACAACACTCATATTATAACCCGCAAATTCGCCATAAAAGTTTAGACTCATAGCCTTGTCAACTATTTCACGAATAGATGTTACAAGCTCGTTGTCCTCTGTGTCATTTAGCATAGGGATGTACAATGTAAGTGTGGCGGTAAATGCAAGGTTTTTAGGTATGTTCTGCTCAGCGGTAAATCCACCCTCTACATTTGAGCCTGTAATAGCTATAATGCCGTTAATAAGGCGCACAAACTTGCCTGTGGGTATTTGCGACAATGCGCTATTGTCAAAATAGCCGTCTGCGTTCGGCTGCGCATTTTTCCTTAGCCACTCATAGCCCTTATACTTGCCTGTGTCAAGGTCTAATAAGAACCTTGTTGTGTATCGGTCAGTTTCAAGAGCGGTAGGCTCTCCTCTTTTCTGTATATCGTTAATCTCGCTAACAATAGCGGTATTTAATTTAGTCTCGAGATTTGTTACAACATCACGAATTTTCACTTGTGCGCCCTCCAAATTCTGCATTTAATTCCTCGATTATTTCGGCTATTGCCTCTTGCCACCAACCTTCGTTGGGGTTTTGCGCTCCGTTCCGCTTTTCAGCCACCCAAGGCTCATTTGTAAACGGCATATAAGGAGCGATGCCGTCCTTACCGTCACCGTCAACATATATCTCCGCTTCTCTGTCTCCGTGCCATTCAACCTTTATTGCATTGAAAGCGAGATTGCCTGTTTTCCTCGGAGCAATAAGCCGTAATAGCTCTGCAAACCTCTCAACATATTCATGAAATCTTTCGCTCGTCATTTCAAGTTATATGGGTTGTCAACCTGTATCAAGGTCAAAACATATTCGACACCAAGGGCAAGACTCACCGCCCTATATGCTTGCTTTGATACATCCCCCAAGTCCTCACGAATTTGTGTTATTTGGTATAAACCGCCTGTTTGCAATGCTACATAGCCGTTTATAGCCCATTCTAAGGGGTCATTTGTCTTGATAATGGTATCGTTAAAGTTGTTGAAGGTTAAATTGCCGTTGGTGGTATATTGCTTTGATTTTGGGTCTATAATCTCATAATCAAAGGGAATTGCCGTGTCTGTCTGTGTGGGGTAATAATTGCCGAGCAAGGTTTTATTATATCTGCCCTGGTATATTGTTAATTTATCTATCATTATCACACCCCCGTGTATAGGATGGATGTGCCTATTTCCTTAATTGTTCTGCTGAGTATTTTGTGTGCTTGCTCACTAAATGCTTTCGACCTTTCGTTATCATCCAAAGAAAGGTAAAGATTACCCTCCTTGATTACATACTCGGTTTGATTTATCATAGCTTTTTCTATAATAGCTCTCGCCGAATTAACATTTGCTATGATGTAGTCTTGTCTATCGTTATCGTCGTTAAAATCGTGAATATAGTTATATACCATATCACTTACATCCTCTAATATGCCGTTAATGACATATTCAGGAGAAGGACAGCGTGTTATTGCTAATCTTTCACGCATAAATGTCCCTTTTCTAATTAACGCCTGTTCGGTCAATATGTATTGACCTGTAACATCGTCATAAATCATTGTGTCTGTATTAAAAGGCATTGTATTTCCTTTCTCCCCATAAGGGGAAAGGACAAGCTAAAAAGCCTGTCCTTTCAGTTTTGTTTATTATTCAGCCAAAGTGTAGTTGAATGTGCTTACAGCTGATGGAATCAAGCCCTGCTTAACTGCGAACGCCTTAACAGTTGTATCTGCGCTAATTGTCACAGATGTACCGCTTGCGCTTGCGGTTGTTGGCTCTGTGCCGTCAGTTGTGTAGTGGATTGTCGCACCCGATGTGCCGGTTGAAAGTGTTACTACTGTTCCACTCGCAACAATGCCCTCAACGGATGCGGAAACGCCTGCTACTCTTGGCAAGCCGCTCTTAATATTGTTGCCATTTGGTGTAGGTACAGTTGCAACCTGCTTGTAACCGATAATCTGATTATTGCTATCGAAGATAGGTACACCAATAACATCCTGGGAGTTTGCCTTCTTTGGTGCGATTGGAGACTTTCTCACATCAGCAGACAAGCCGAGTGTAGTTGCCAAGAAATCATTTGTCAATGTATCGTCACCGATAACATAAGACAAACGGAAAGCTTCATGACCCCAAATGTTGAGAGGCTGAGCAAGCTGACCTCTAAACTCTGTTGCATCAACGAGCTTAACGCCAAGGTCTACATTCTTACCTACGGCTGTTGCATCGAATGATACAGCAATAGCCTTAACATGGTCGAGTGCGCCTGCTGGCAAGCCAAGGTACTTTTCAGCAACGCTCCAAATAATATCGGGTGCGCTCTGATAGTGGAAGCCCATCGCATAGCCCTTGTAGCCTGTACCAACATAATCACGGTCGGACATTCTAACATCAAGGTCATAGTTCTTAAGCATTTCCTGTGCCATATCGCCGCCAAGCATAATAACACCGGATTTGCGGTTGAAAATGCCGTTGATAAAGTCGGGTCTACCGATAATGGTTCTGCCCTCTGTGGGGAATGTAAAAGCACCACGTACAGCATCGCCATTGTCAAGGTCTGCGTTAAGGTCGTTAATAAGGTCTGCATATGCGTTTTCTGCAGAAAGGTCACCTGCGTTAACAAGGTTAGCCGCACCGTTGAGAGAACGGAAGAAAGCGTATGCGATAATCTCGGCAAGAGTTGAAGAGTCTCTGTCCATCTGTACGCGCTCTGCATACTGATTGATTTTTCTTGACATAATATCAAGTGGGATGTACTGATTTGTGAGGTCTGGGAAGCCCATCATTTGGTCGTTAACCTGGTTGAGGTAAACGATAAATTCGTCATTTGCAGGGAGTTCAACGCCGTTTGTGTTGATAACGCCTGCATTGCCCTCTGTGCCTTCTCTACCGCCAAAGGAAACAGTACGAGAGCTGAATGGGAGTGGAGTATCGAGCATAACTCTAACCGCACCGCCCTGTCTTTCGCCTGTTACATACTTTGCGTTGACAGACTGACCGTCTCTGAAAATTTCACGGATGTAAATAGCCTCTGCGATTACTCTTGAAAGCTCTACATTTACCATAGAACCGTCAACATAAAATCTGCCGTTTGCATCCTGCTGTGTTGCGCCCAAGCCCATCAATGCGGATGTAGTAAACTTAGCCGCGCTACCATAAGTGTTTTTAATTACATTTGCCATTTTGTATTTCTCCTTTTAAAAAATTTTGTTATGAATTGTAAATGCTTTCGATGCCTGCAAGCGCCTTTTTGTCGGCTTCGCTTGCTTCCTTTTCGGTCTTGC
>JAXJQH010000053.1:0-2703 GCA_036311245.1 Oscillospiraceae bacterium
CTTTTTATTTCAACGGTGATATGGGTTGCGCCTGCGTCAATAGAGTTTTCCATTAGCTCTTTAACAATAGAAGCAGGACGCTCAATAACCTCTCCCGCAGCAATAAGCTCTGCAATTTTTTTATCAAGAACACGAATTTCACCCAAGGTTTTCACCGCCTCTATTATTCATCTTCTGCCATCTTTTTAAGCTCAAACAAAATATTTATAGCCTCGCGCGGGGTAAGAACATCAACATCTATTGCCCGAATTTTATCAACAATAGGAAGATTATTTGATGTATCAAATGAAATCTGATAGCTATCCGTGCTTGAAATCACCTCAGGGGTTACATTTCCCTTAAACTCGATTTCCTTGCCCTGCTCTAAGCTCTTTAAAATCTCTTTAGCTCGGGAAATAATCTCACTTGGAATTCCCGAAAGGCGAGCAACATCAATGCCATAGCTATCGTCTGTTCCGCCACGAACAATTCTACGCAGGAAAATTATCTCTTCCCCACGCTTTTTAACCATAATATTGTAATTCTTTACATTTGAAAGCTTGTCCTCAAGCACCGAAAGCTCGTGGTAATGTGTTGCAAAAAGTGTTTTTGCACCGAGCTTTTTCTTGTTTGCTATATACTCAAGCACTGCTCTTGCAATACTCATTCCGTCAAAGGTTGAGGTTCCTCTGCCCACCTCGTCAAGTACAAGCAGACTGTTTTTTGTTGCGTTTTTAAGAATATAGGAAACCTCATTCATTTCCATCATAAAGGTGGATTGACCCGAAGCTAGGTCATCAGATGCACCTATTCTTGTAAAAACACTGTCAACAATGGAAATATTTGCATCCTTTGCCGGAACAAAACTTCCAATCTGTGCCATAATATTTATAAGTGCCACCTGACGCATATAGGTGGATTTACCTGCCATATTAGGTCCTGTAATTATAGCAATGGCATTATCGTTTGTATCAAGATTTGTATCGTTAGGGACAAACGGCGTCATTGTAAGCTGCTCAACAACGGGGTGTCTTCCCTCTTTGATATAAAGCTCTCCCGAGACATTGAGTGACGGACAAACATAGTTGTTTGTTACCGCAACGTGCGCAAACGAGCACATAACATCAAGCACAGATAACGCCTCAGCCGTTCTCTGAATTCTGTCAAGCTGAGAGGCAACCTTGTTGCGAAGCTCGCCAAAGAGCTCATATTCAAGAGCAATAGAGCGTTCACCCGCGGTGAGCATCTTAGCTTCTATTTCCTTAAGCTCTTGGGTTATATAGCGCTCGCCGCCCGTAAGAGTCTGTTTTCTTATGTATTCCTCGGGAACCTGGTCGACAAATGATTTGGACACCTCAATATAGTAGCCAAAAACCTTGTTGTAGCCCACTTTGAGGGTTCTTATTCCTGTTCTCTCTTTTTCAGAGGATTCAATTTTTGCAAGGAAGGTTTTATTATTATTAAGAATATCTCTAAGTGTGTCCAAATCGCTGTTAAAGCCT
Source organism: Oscillospiraceae bacterium (assembly GCA_036311245.1). Lineage (GTDB taxonomy): Bacteria > Bacillota > Clostridia > Oscillospirales > Ruminococcaceae > SIG578. The sequence goes on from JAXJQH010000053.1 coordinate 1,482, forward strand.
TCGCGTATATACCCACCATCACGAAGAATTGCAGCAGGCTCATCAGCAATAGTGCTGACTATCATATCGTGAATATCGTAAAGCGGGTCAATGCTACCGAGCAGTTCACGCAAAAGTGCGCCGCTCGCACTGCACAATGAATTTATGATAGGCGGAATTTGCTCTGCTGTGTAAGCCAAAGAATTAAGCTCTCTCGGGCTGACATTTCCAAATACAACGCGGGTTAAAATACGCTTTAAGTCATAAATATTTCTAAGCTTTTCACGGATTTCTTCACGCATAACGCTATTATCAAAAAGCTCTGATACCGCATTTTGTCTTCTTGTAATGTCACTGAGGCTCATAAGAGGCTGCTCAATATAATTTCTCAAGAGACGCTGACCCATAGCGGTTTCGGTCTGGTCAAGCACCCACAAAAGCGTTCCGTACTTTTCGCCCTTATGCATACTGCGGGTAAGCTCTAAATTCTGACGGGCAGTAATATCAAGATTCATAAACTGCTCGGTTTTGTAAAGCTCAATTCTGTCAAGACGGCTAAGTCCGCTTATCTGGGTTTCTTGAAGATAATCAAAAAGACCGCCAAGTGCCTGTGTAACAAGAGGATATGCCTCTATTTTAAGCTCAGATAGCGAGGAAGCTTTAAACTGCGACAAAACTGTTTGTTTAGCATATTTTAAATCAAGCACCTCATTTGACATAACGGTAACAGCTGCAGCAAGGCGGTTTTTAACAAACTGAGTAATATTACCGTCATTTGAGCTGTTTGGGCAAAGAAGTACCTCACGCGGAGAGAAACGGCTAAGCTCATTTACAACCTTGACAACTATATCACCATCAGAAAAAGAGGTGGCTTTTATCTCACCTGTTGAAACATCAGCAAATACAATACCTGCGCCGTTAAATTCAAGCTTAATGGCGCAGATATAGTTATTTTTTGATTCATCAAGCATACTGCCCTCTACAACTGTTCCGGGAGTAACAACACGAACAACATCGCGCTTGACAAGTCCCTTGGATTTGGAGGGGTCCTCAAGCTGCTCACATATAGCAACTTTGTATCCTTTTTCAATTAAACGGGCAATATACGACTCACAGCTGTGATGCGGAACGCCGCACATTTTTGCACGCTCATCCATTCCGCAATTTTTTCCCGTTAACTGAAGCTCCAGCTCACGGGAAGCTAATATTGCATCATCAAAAAACATCTCATAAAAATCGCCCA
>JAXJQH010000054.1:0-2735 GCA_036311245.1 Oscillospiraceae bacterium
AGCGCGATACCAAACTTCGCTACACCCCGATAATTTTAGATGACCGAGCATTATTTTATCACGAAATGCCTTATATTGTCAATGATATAAAGATAAATTTTAAAAATAATTAGTTTTTTTAAAAAAGAAGAAAAAGAATGATGAAACTTTGTTGACAAAGGTCTTTTTGCGTGATATAATTTCATAAAATAAATCTTTAAAACGATCCAGAGAGGTCGGCAAGATTGTTGAAATATGATAATTAGATGCGGCATAGCTGTGTCTGTTTTCGTATGCGTTTGTCTTGCCGATTTCAGCAGGGCTTTTTGTTTTATATAGGGAAAGGGATCTAAGATGTTTTCACAGGAAATCACTAAGAAAATTGCTCAAAAGTTTGATAGTTCTGTAATCTCCGCTTGCACTTTGCAGGCCAAATCTCTTGTCCCTTTTGATTTGTCACAATATGCTGTTTTGCCCGGTTTTTGCGATGTGCATGTGCATTTTCGCGAGCCGGGTTTTTCTTATAAAGAAACCATTTTAAGCGGAAGTCAGGCGGCAGCTGCGGGAGGTTACACCGCTGTATGCACAATGCCTAATCTTTCGCCTGTTCCCGATAGCATAGAGCATCTTAATGAGCAGCTTGATATTATTGAGCGTGATGCAGTCATTCACGTTTATCCCTACGCCTCTATAACAGTTTCTCAGGCGGGCGAAAAGCTCTCCGACCTTGAGGGAATGGCAGAAAAAGCTATTGCTTTTTCGGATGACGGTAGGGGAGTTCAGCAGAATGATATGATGCGTGAGGCTATGCTGCGCGCAAAGGCGCTTGATAAAATGATAGTCGCTCACTGTGAGGTAAACTCGCTGCTATTTGGCGGATATATTCACGATGGGCAGTACGCCAAGACGCACGGACACAGAGGAATATGCTCAGAAAGCGAATACAAACAGATAGAGCGTGATTTAAAGCTTGCTCTCGAAATCGGCTGTAAATATCATGTCTGCCATATTTCAACAAAGGAAAGTGTGCAGCTTATAAGAGAGGCTAAGGCAAGGGGAGTTAATGTAACCTGCGAAACAGGCCCTCACTATCTTGTTCTTGATGATAGCTGCCTTAAAGAGGACGGCAAATATAAAATGAATCCCCCTCTGCGCGATAAGCAAGATAGACTTGCGCTTGTTGAGGGAATATGTGACGGGACTATTGACATGATAGCTACCGACCATGCGCCCCACAGCGCTGAGGAAAAGTCGAGAGGGCTTGAAAAAAGCGCTTTCGGCATCGTTGGCATAGAAACTGCATTCCCCGTTATGTATACAAAGCTTGTTAAAACGGGCATTATCTCGATGGAAAAGCTTGTAGAGCTTATGGTAATAAATCCGAGAAAACGCTTTGATATTCCATTGGGAGCCGACTTTTCGGTGTGGGATTTGGAAAGCGAATATACCGTTGACCCCAATAAATTCCTTTCCAAAGGAAAGGCAACGCCCTTTGAGGGTGAAAAGCTTTTCGGAGAATGTCTGCTCACGGTTTGTGATGGTAAAATTGTGTATAATAAAAAAGATTTTGAATAGATTTTCGGGAGGAAAATGAAAATGGCAAAAAGAACAGATATTAAGAAAATTCTTATCATCGGCTCAGGTCCTATCGTTATAGGTCAGGCAGCTGAATTTGACTATGCGGGAACTCAGGCTTGCTTAGCTCTTAAAGAAGAGGGCTATGAGGTTGTGCTTTGCAACTCCAACCCCGCGACCATTATGACCGATACCACCATTGCCGATAAAGTTTATATGGAGCCTTTGACTCTTGAATATGTTGCTAAGATTTTGCGTTATGAGCGTCCTGATGCAATTTTGCCCGGAATTGGCGGACAAACAGGTCTTAACCTTGCTATGCAGCTTGAGAAAAAAGGAATTCTTAAAGAGTGCGGAGTAGAGCTTCTCGGAACAAGCAGCGAGAGTATCGAAAGGGCAGAGGATAGAGAAATGTTCAAGGAGCTTTGTCAGTCTATCGGCGAGCCCACCATTCCCTCTGAAATTACCTATAGCATTGAAGAAGCAAAGGAAGCTGCAAATCGCATAGGCTACCCCGTTGTTCTTCGCCCTGCATTTACTCTTGGCGGAACAGGCGGCGGATTTGCTTATAACGAAGAGGAACTTACTGATATCGGTCTTAACGCATTTAAGCTTTCTCCCGTTCATCAGGTGCTTATTGAAAAGAGCGTTAAAGGATATAAGGAAATCGAATTTGAGGTTATGCGCGATTCTAATGACCACGCAATTACCATCTGTGGTATGGAAAATATCGACCCTGTCGGTGTCCATACTGGTGACTCTATTGTTGTCGCTCCTATTATGACCTTAAATGACCACGACCTTAAAATGCTCAATGACAGCGCTATTAAGCTCATTAAAGAGCTTAAAATTGAGGGTGGATGCAATGTTCAGTTTGCATTAAACCCTAATTCAAGCGAGTACTATCTAATTGAGGTTAACCCCCGAGTGTCGCGTTCTTCTGCCCTTGCTTCCAAGGCAAGCGGATACCCCATTGCAAGAGTAACTGCAAAGATTGCGGTAGGTATGGCTCTTGAGGATATTGCTATCGCTAATACAAACGCAGCATTTGAGCCACAGCTTGACTATGTTATTGCAAAGCTGCCGCGCTTCCCCTTTGATAAATTTACATCCGCACCAAACACTCTCGGCACTCAGATGAAGGCAACAGGCGAGGTTATGGGAATCGGCTCTAACCTTGA
>JAXJQH010000055.1:0-6545 GCA_036311245.1 Oscillospiraceae bacterium
CTTTTTATGAGAAAGCAGCCCTCTTATGGGAAAAATAATCTCATCGCAATCCTGCCAGCAGGCAGAAAGCTGCCCGAAATCCTCAAAACGAGCGGATAGTATCTGCTCTCCTACAAAGCGGGAGAGCATTTTTTGCGGCTCTGCTTTAAAAATCTCGCGCTTAGAAATCTGACATCTTTTTTGCGAGAGTTTTTCTATCGCCTCACGCCGAAGGGCATTTAAAACCGAGGGTGGCGAGGCGGCGTTTTTAATTTCCGCATTAAGAGATGCTAAATAATATGGCGTTGAGCCAAGGCGGGATAGCTTTTGCTCTATTGCCTCTTTTGTGGCAGCGGCACCGCTTGAATACGGCGCCTGCGCTGTGGCGGCATTGCCCTTTTCATCAAAAAAAGTGAGCTTTATCGGCTCGTCTTTACAAATTTTAATTTCCGCGTGAACGGGAACGCGTTGCATTTCGCGTCGGTAAAGCTCGTGAAGCCTTGGCTGAGCCTGCTGAGCGCGAAAGGCATCCTCCCCGCTTCTTATACCGAACATTGTTTTATTGATTTGTGATTTATAATATCCGTCTGTAAAGCCGCTACGGGAGAAAATATCCCTTGAAAGCTCTAACAGCTCGCTGTTATCTGCCCCCGAAAGAGAGGCTCTTGCAAGCGAAACCGCTGCTGCGACATATTCGGGGCGTTTCATTCTGCCCTCAATCTTAAACGAAGTCACTCCAAAGCTTGCAAGCTCTGAAAGATAGGAGCAAAGCGAGAGGTCTTTTAGGCTGAGCGCATGCCCGCGCGGGGTGTCAATCCCACATTCAAGGCGGCAGGGCTGAGCGCATCTTCCTCTGTTTCCGCTGCGCTTTCCGATTATCGACGAAAGGTAACATTGTCCGGAAACCGACATACACAGCGCGCCGTGGATAAAAACCTCGGTTTCAATAATATTTTTTTCTGCAATTTCTTTTATTTCTCCGCGGGAAAGCTCGCGCGCCAAAACCACCCTATCAAAGCCTAACTCTGCTGCAGTTTTGGCTCCCGAAGGGCTTGCTATGCCCATTTGGGTTGATGCGTGAAGCGCAAGGGTGGGACAGATTTGCTTTGCAAGAGAAAGCACACCTAAATCCGAAACGATAAGCGCGTCTATTCCCTCTTTTGCGGCAAACTCGATAAGCTGTGCCGCCAAAGATAGCTCACGGTCAAAAAGCGCAGTATTAAGGGCAAGGTGCACCTTAACATCGCGCTCGTGACAAAAGGCTATTGTTTTTATAATCTCATCAGGGCCAAAGTTTTGCGCAGAAGCTCTGGCGCTAAAGCTTTTTGCGCCCAGATAAATAGCATCTGCGCCGCAGCGCACAGCCGCCTCTACTGCCTCAAGGCTGCCCGCAGGGGCAAGAATTTCAGGCATTTTAGGCGCAAAAAATACATCGGGATTTGACATAAATTCCCGTTCCTCCGATTTAGCGGTTTTCGGCTCTGAGTCTGTCAATCTCGCGCTCTAAGCGCTCAATCTTTCTCTTTGCATCGTCAAGCTCAATGCGTGCCTTGGCTGTGTCCTGAATGTAATCATTGATTTGCAAGCGCATACGGTCGCTCGTTTCGACCTCTTTGTTTCTCTTATCAAGATAATCAAGAGCGCAAAGAACAGCTGCAGAGGTGGCGGTTATTCTTGTGCTGCGCTGGCAGAGCTTTTTCATATCAGAATCAAGCTCATAGGCAAGCTCTAAGAGATACTCCTCGCTGTCCTCTGTCAGAATGGTGTAATCAGTGCCGTAAATCTTAACACTTACTTTGTTTCTATTTTCCATAAAAATTCACCCCATATTTTATTTTTAATAATATATTTTGATTATAGCATAATACTTTACAAAATACAAAGGTTTTTTATATAATTCGACTAAAAATAATTTTTTCTTTTAAAAAGCCGCATTTATTAGCCTTTTAGGGGTAAAATAAAACTACTTTACACCCAAAGGAGCTATGTATGAAAAGAGTTAAACTTCAGCTTGGTCTGTTTTCATTTGGCTTTGCAGCTTACAGCTTGATTGAGCTTGCCTGGCGGCGGTACACCCACTATTCAATGGGGTTAGCGGGTGGAATTTGTTTTCTGCTGCTCTACCACATTTACAAAAGGCGTCCTTCCCTTTCGCTTTTTAAAAAATGTCTTATTGGCTCGGCGGTTATAACAGCAGTTGAATTTTGTTTTGGCTGCATTTTAAATCTCAAGCTAAACCTTGGAATATGGGATTACTCGGAGCTACCTTTTAACATTTTAGGGCAGATTTGTCCGCTGTTTTCCTTTATCTGGATGCTGCTTTGCATCCCTATCTGTTTTCTATCAAGAAGAATCTCAAAGCTTGAAAAGAGAATATAAAAAAGCGGCGCACGGCGCCGCTTTTTTTCACAAATACAAGCTATTTTACATAACATAATGTGACATAGTAATTTCCTTTTCAGAAAGCTCGCAAATTCCATAGCTGCCCGATTTTCCAAGGCTACCGGGATTAAAAAGGTAAATATCATCTACTTTTTCTGCGTATCTCTCGTGGGTATGCCCGAACAAAACAAGGCGGGCGCCGCGCTCGGTGGCTGCAAGCAATAGCTTCCCAATACCCAATTTTACACCATAAGCGTCTCCATGCGTGTAAAGTATTAAACCTTTACTCGTCTTGCAGAGATTGGTGGAGGGGCACATAGACATAAAATCGCAGTTTCCGCTGACAGCGCAGAGTTTCTTTTGAGGATAGATGTCACAAATGTCCTCAAATTCCTTTATTCCGTCCCCCAAAAAGAAAATATTGTCGATATCCTTATGTTGTTCTATCACCCTATACATACGGCGAAAGTCACCGTGACTGTCTGAGAGAACTAATATACGCATTTTGTTTATATCCTTTCTATTCTATTAAGCAACTTTTTTTCATAATATAAAACAGCAAAACTACAAGGAGTGACATAAGATATGGCAGCGCAAAATCAAAACAACGACGAGCTTTTACGCATGGCAGCGCAAAAGTTGGGGCTGAATCAAGACACAGTTAAAAAAGCGGCAGAGGAAAACGGGGAAAATCTCTTAAGTAAGCTTTCTACTGAGGACAGACAAAAGGTTTCACAGGTTTTGTCAAACAAGGAGCTTACTCGTGAGATTTTATCCTCACCAAAGGCGCAGCAGCTACTTAAAAAATTCTTCGGAGACAAACAAAATGGAAATTGACGAAAACCTCTTAGGGCAGGTGTCAGACTTTTTAAAGACCTCTGAGGGCGCCGAGATTATGGCGGGATTAAAAAGCACTCTGGGGCTTGGCGGTGATGAAAAAAAGAGTAAGGGTGCAAGTGTCTCCTCACTCTTATCATCTCTATCAGGGGCAGCGCCCTCGCCGCCCGAGCCTGAGTCTCCCTTTGCAAACATTGATATGTCAAAGCTCATAGGGCTTGTTACCGCCATTTCCTCTGCCAAAACAGATGACAGAGCTACAAATCTGCTACTTGCGCTAAAGCCGCTTTTAAACCCGACGCGCAGACCTAAAATCGACCACGCAATATCCATAATGAGAATTATGGCGCTCATTCCGATTTTAGAGGAGCACGGTTTTTCTATTGGAGATTTATTTTCAAAATAGCACAAAGGAGGCAGGAGCGTGGCACAAGCTTTTTTCTCAGGAGAGGAAATAGACAGAATGAAGGCAGACGCAGTCAGGCGCGCAAGACAGATGCATTCCCGCTCGGCGCTACCAAGTGGCAGTGCGCACAAAGCGCCGATGCCGGCTTTTGAAAACCGCAATGAGAACAATGCTTCTGCAAACAATCGCAAAAAACTGCCCGGGGTACAAAATTTATTGCAGCTTAGTAAAATGATGGGGTTTGAAAATGACCAGCTCATTTTAATAGCGCTAATTTTAATTCTCAGCGGTGACGAAGAAAATCTGTTTATTATTATAGCTCTGCTCTACATAGCTATGTAAATACTATTCATCAAATTCTTCGCATGTTTCAATTTGCAGCTGTATTTTCTTTTCATTGCGGAGAAAAGAGAGCTTATTTAGCTCAGAAATAAGAAGTGCCAGAAACAAAAATGCCATCGGCACCGAAGCTGACAGCGCTATGTAAGCCGCATTCTCTTTTAAAATAATGCCCGCCCTTGGAATTATCAGAGTTGCATTTTCAAAAAGGAACTGCGGGGTGTAAAACTCATCGTCATCTGTGTTTTTAACAAAAATAAGCGATCCGCCTTTTATATCGGTGCCTTCAATGTCATTTTCACTGTAAAACACCTTATATCCAAAAAGCTCAACGGTATTTTCAGGAGTTTTGGAAAAGGCGATTGTTGAAATAAAGCCTGAAATAAGGACAAGCAGTGCGCAAACGGCGCTTAGAAAGGCTAAAAGGACTGCGGAAATGGCTTTTTTTACATCAGTTCTGTCTTTCTGTACTTGTTCCTGCTGCATTTTTCCGCCGCCTTTCGTTAAATTTTCTATGTTTTAATTTTACCATAAAAAAAGACGGTTTTCAATTATTTATTACAAAAAACTGTGCTTTCTGTATATTTTTAAGCTCTGCTGTTTTGATTGACTTTTTGCTTTAAAAAGTGTATAATTTAATTACATATATTATGGAATAGTTTTTGCCTTTTTTGCTAACAATAGAAAAAAGCATTTGCGCAGAAAAGGTGGTTATTCTATGAATAAAAAAAGAGCTAACAATAGCGAGGATTATGTCCCTGAGGTCTCCTCCCCTCCCAACGAAAATAATGAAAGCGGCGGGCAGGACGGAGAGCTTGGTCATATTATACAGACGGGGTCCATTACCCAGGCGGGAAGTCGCTATACCATTCACTGTCTGACTATTATCGGGCAGGTAGAGGGACATTACATTCTTCCTCCTCAGAACAAGACAAGCAAATACGAGCACATTATCCCGCAGCTTGTTGCTGTTGAGCAGGACCCTAAGATTGACGGGCTTATCATCATTTTAAACACCGTTGGCGGAGATGTTGAGGCGGGACTTGCCATTTCTGAGCTGATTTCGGGAATGAAAAAGCCAACTGTTTCGCTTGTGCTCGGCGGCGGACATTCCATAGGTGTTCCGCTTGCAGTTTCCTCAAAGCATTCATTTATCGTTCCATCTGCCACAATGACCATTCATCCCGTTCGCATAAACGGACTTGTATTAGGCACACCGCAGACATTTTCTTATTTTGAAAAGATACAAAGCCGCATTACAGGCTTTGTTTCAAGAAATTCCAACATTTCAGAGGAGCGGTTTTGCGAGCTTATGCTCAATAACAACGAGCTTGTTAATGACATAGGAACTATTTTAAGCGGAGAACAGGCGGTAAAGGAAGGTCTTATAGACTCTATCGGCGGTCTTTCCGATGCTGTTGAGTGTCTCTTTGAAATGATTGAGCAAAACAGCGACGAAAATGAGCAGGACAACAGCAAAGACTCTTAAAAATGCCGAAAGGCATTTACATAGAAAAATGGAATTAAAAATACATAAGTAAGGCTGTGAAAAATTTGGCTACACGTGGTACCTCAGGTAAAAAGAAAACATCTGCAAGGAGAGGGCGTCCCACCAAGGCGCAGGCCGAGGCAAAACGCCAATCGGCTATACAAAGCTCTCGCCGTCAGCTATGGGCGCTGGTATTGTTTGGCGCATCACTCATTTTAGGAGTTCTCACCTTCTTAGAGGGAGAGAATTTCTGGTCTGTGCTGCACCGCGGCTTTTTTGGGTTATTTGGAATAGCCGCATATCTTGTTGCTCCGCTTGCGCTGCTCATTTCTGTTTTGCTCGCATTCGAACAGTATATCGGCAGTGTAAAAACCAAAATATTTCAGGCGTTGACGCTTGTTATGCTTATGAGCGGCGCTTTCCACATCTTTTTCTCAGTGCAGCCTGAGGGAAGTAATTTCTTTTCGCGCCTTATAAATCTTTTTGAGCTTGGTATGGAAAGGCGCGGCGGAGGACTTTGTGCGGCGTTGTTTGGCTGGTCGCTTGTGTCACTTTTCGGCAAGGTCGCTGCCTCTATAGTTATTGTTATTGTTATAATAATCTTCATATTTATTGTTTTAGGAATTACCGTCAGCGATATTGTTTCATTCTGTAAAAACACCGTTAAAAAGCCTGTTGAGGGTCTTGAGCGGGCATATCAGGAGCATATCGAGCATCGAGAAAGCGAGCGCGAGGACGATGATTACAGCCCCGATATTGACATTTCCTTAGGTCCTGATGCGCCCAAGAGAACAAGGCGCGCGCCCTCAACTCTCACCGAGGAAATCGACGACCCCAACGCAAAAACCGAAAAGGCTCGCCGCGCAAAGCAAAAGCTTCTCGGCGCAGATGATATTGACATTGCGGTTGACGATAATGAAGAGCAGGAGCAGACTCCTGAGGTTAAAATAGACGATTTGTTTGAGTCTGAGACTTCCACTCAAGAGGAGAATACCAAAACCGAGGAGAAAAAGGACGAGGACGAGCAAACCACGCTTTACAGCACGGGAGCGGAAAACCGCATCTATACATATCCCCCACTCACACTTTTAAATGCTCCGAAAATTACAAGAC
>JAXJQH010000056.1:0-1972 GCA_036311245.1 Oscillospiraceae bacterium
ATGGTCTATAGTCCTGGTCTGAGCTGATGCAACCTCGCATATGGTCTATAGTCCTGGTCTGAGCTGATGCAACCTCGCATATGGTCTATAGTCCTGGTCTGAGCTGATGCAACCTCGCATATGGTCTAACAATTAGGGGGGCTGTTATGCCCCCCCTAAATGATGCCGTGTTGTTTGTCTCTTTTTTTAAATATCTCAGCTGCTTTCTGCTTGGCTTTCACAATCTCATCTATCACTTGCTGGTAGTCTAATGGTTCATGCTTAAGCTGACGGCAGTGGTCCTCATAGACCCTCTGATAGTTTATGTTATTAATGACCTCATAGCCAGGACCGCCACAAGTACTTTTAGCTGCTTTTATATTCTCTTCAAATCTGAATATAAACTCGTCAATTCCTTGCTGTCGCAGCTTTTCAAGCCAGCGTTCATGGTTAAGCTGCTCTGCTGAAGCTTTCTGAGCCTCGCTTAAGCTGATAGGCTGCTCGGGCTTGGGTCGCTGCCGTCGTGGAATGATTGCAGGCTGCTCTATCCATTTCTTAACTATCCAGCCGCCCTCAATAGGGCTAACCATGCCTAATGCTTGCAGCTGCTTCAATGAGTTCCTAACGGCAGAGATAGTAACACCAGCTCTTGCCGCCAGCGTTCTGAAGCTTCCCTGGTAGCGGTCCTTTGTGTCCTGTTGGTAGCTGCTGCCAAGAACAAGTTCAAGATAAATCAATCGGGTGTTAGCGTTACGATATAGCGCAGGTGCTTCCCGTATGTCTATTATCGTAGTGTATCGCATGGCTAATCGGTTGCAATTTCAACAGTAGGATTGATGATGGCGGGCTCGTTTTGTATGCTCTTATTGAGCAGATAGAAAATCTTGTAGGCTTGCTCCCAGCTGAGAGGTTTTGCCCCCTCAGCTCGGATAATCACCCAGCGGTTAGTGTTCCAGATAGAAGCTAATTCTTGCTGTGTCAATCCTCGTCTTAGCCGATACTTTTTCAGCTCCATGGCGAGGTTTTCTCGGTTAATCTCAAGCTCAAGCCCTTTTTGCTTAGCTTCAATGTTAGTCTTTTTTCTCATAATCAGTAAGTTATTAAATCAAGTCTGCAATTTTCATAATCTTTATAAAGGGTTGGTAGAAGGTGGAATAGCTCAGCAGCTGCCATTGCTAATTGCAGCTGCTTGAAATCAATAACGTTTGCGTATGGAGTAATCCATATGCGGTCGTTGCCCTCATGGAGTTGGGAGGGTTCAAAGTTGCCCGAATCTTGAAGCAACTTGAAAGCTAGTTTGATTTTATTCATAGTTTGATCATTTTTATTTGAACATAATTTCCATTCTTACCGCCCCGGGGGGCATCGTTTCCAATTTCATATTTTACACCGAGCCTTGCAAGCAGCGTTGTAAAGTCGCTCGTGTAGTCTAAGTTATGGCAAAATCTGCCTTTCCCGGTCTTCCAGCAAGTTCTGATTTTAGGGTTCTCCGGAACTTGTAGCCATTCATTTAGAAGCCGATATGCTTCCGTGGTCTTGTTAATCTTCAGGCGCTGTAGCCTGGCCTTGATTGTTTCTTTCTTCATAATCGTATTTGTTTTTGGTTTACGATGCGAAGATAAGCATTTAATCTCAATCTCACAACATTTTCGCACATTTCTTTTACATTCTACCACAATTTGTGTCATATTTTAGGTGTTGTAGATTGTGGCTCGCTGGAGCGCGAGCGCGGCGAAGCCGCAGCGAGCGCCCATGCGAAGCCGTGGGGCGCAGCAGGCGGAGCGGAGCGAAGCCGAGGGCGCATCCAGGGCGAAGCATGGGCGAAGCCGTGGGGCGCAGCAGGCGGAGCGGAGCGAAGCCGAGGGCGCATCCAGGGCGAAGCATGGGCGAAGCCGTGAAGCGCAGCAGGCGGAGCGGAGCGAAGCCGAGGGCGCATCCAGGGCGAAGCATGGGCGAAGCCGTGAAGCGCAGCAGGCGGAGCGGAGCGAAGCCG
>JAXJQH010000057.1:0-2262 GCA_036311245.1 Oscillospiraceae bacterium
ATATATTATATAATAACAGATTATCTTCTGCTTTTCAATATCTTTTTTTCACATTTTGGTTTTTTTCGAATTTAATTTTGAGAGCTTGTCCCTTCTGATGATAAATTTTGGTCAGAAGCTGTGTTCTGGGCGCCATCCGCTCCCTCAATCTGTGAGCTTTCGGCATTTTGTTTTTCCTGCTCCTCTTGCTCCTTTAAAAGCTGCTCCTGCATTTCCTTGTAGCTTCCCTCGCGAAGAAAGCTTATACGCTTTGCGTTGCTGGCATATACTATGCCGACATCGTCCTCATCAATCTTTTCGGGGTCGTTTAGTATTTTAGAAACAAATTTGAGCTTTTCTGAAAGGTCTCCTGCGCTGCCAAGGCGCACGGTTACTCTGTCCCGATACACAAACGAAATATTTATTTTATCTCCGACATTAAGCTCGGTTATATTAGAGGACATACCCTCGCCGAGGGCATCGTAGATAGCCTTTATGCTCTCTAATGCGTCTGCGTCATCTGAAATGCGCCCCGCAACAGCTACCCCCTCAACATCAACGCCATTTATAACAGCGCCCTTTTCGGGAAGCTTATCGGTTTTTTCCAGCAGCTTGCCGCTTGTGCTGAGTATGCTGTAGCCGCTCTTAGTTTTAACAAATCCCGCAACCCGCGCCTGCGTTACGTGTAGCTCGACGGTGGTGGGAAGGCTCTTTTTAACGCTCGCGCTCTCAATATAGGGAAGCTTTGTTTCTATGCGATTTGAGACCATGCCAGAATCAAGGCGGATAAGATTACTTTCCAGCGCAATATTTCCCGCCTCTATTATCTGTTTGGAGGAATATCTGCTCTCACCATATACATCTATTGTTTTTATTTTAAAGAAAACCGTGAGGCTGAGCGCCATTCCGACAGCGGCAACCGCAAGTACAGTCATAACAAGCGCTATTCTGCCAACGGAGGCACGGCGGCGCTTTTTTGTGCGTCTTTTAGCAGCGCCGCCGTTATCTATTTTTCGAATATCAGACTTATTTTTTTCAAATCTGCTTCTTTTCATCTTTTTTCTTTCCTATCTTTTTTATTCCTTACGCGCTATATCTGCTCCAAGTAAAGTCAGGTCGCGCTCGATATGCTGATAACCTCTGTCGATATGCTCGATATCTGAAAGCACACTCTCCCCCTCTGCCGAAAGTGCGGCTAAGAGGAGCGCTGCTCCGCCGCGAAGGTCGGTGCAGGAAACGGTGGCGCTGTGAAGGGCTTTCACACCGTTTACAACCGCAACCTTTCCCTCTGTTTTTATATCGGCGCCCATCCTGAGAAGCTCACCTACATGGCGATAGCGATTTTCGAAAATAGTTTCGACAAACATAGTGCTTCCCTCACAAAGGGTAGAGAGCGCCATTATGGGAGCCTGCGCATCGGTTGGAAATCCCGGGTAGGGCATTGTTTTAATTATGTTCATAGCCATAAGTCTTTGCGGAGCTTTAAGACAAATTGTACCGCAGCTTTCCGAAAGCTCGCAGCGCGCCTGCTCAAAAAGGCAAAGCACAGAGGTTATCTCCTCTCTACCCGCGCCTCTTAACACAATTTCTCCGCCTGTTATTGCAGCAGCAGCAAGAAATGTTACAGCGGCAATACGGTCGGGCATAATTGAATATTCGCACCCTTTAAGGTAGGGTACACCTTCAATAACAACGGTGCTGCTGCCCGCTCCGCGCACCCTTGCGCCGCAGGAATTTAAAAACCTTGCAAGGTCTACGATTTCGGGTTCTCTTGCCGCATTTGTTATAACAGTAGTTCCCCGAGCGAGAACCGAGGCTAAGATAGCATTTTCGGTAGCGCCGACGCTTGGAAACCACAGCGCGATGTGTGTTCCCACAAGTCCGCTGCCTGCGCTGCAGCAAAGCTGACCGCGCTCATCTTCAATGGTGGCGCCGAGCTTTTTAAGAGCGGCGATGTGAATGTCAATAGGGCGCGGGCCAAGCTCACAGCCACCCGGCATTGAAACGCGGGCGCAGCCTGTTTTTGAAAGGATTGCGCCTAAAAACACCACCGAGGAGCGCATTTCGCGCATAAGCTGTTCGGGAACCTCGCAGCCCGTTATACCGCTGCACAGAATACTGATATCGTTTCCGCTTCGGGCGGTTTTAAGTCCTAAATGCTCTAAAATCCTTATAGCCGAGGCAACATCTGAAAGGTCGGGGCAATTATGTAGCAAAACCTCTCCACGGCACAAAACACACGCGGCGAGAATTGGAAGAATGCTGTTTTTCGCTCCCTGAACA
>JAXJQH010000058.1:0-4549 GCA_036311245.1 Oscillospiraceae bacterium
ATAGCTGCAGGGCATAGGGGCGCTCGCCTTCACTAAAGGCAATTAGTTGAGCGGTTTTTTTGTCGCCAAAGCAGAGCGCCTTTGCAGATATCATTTCGCTGACCAAAAGTCCCGCGCCAAGCTCTGCGCAGGTGCGGCGAAAGGCACTGTCGGTAAAACCCGCCATAGGCGCAAGCGCAGCGCCCTCAATTTTAAGATTTCCAAGCTTTATCATAATATTTCCTTTTTTCTTGTAATAGTAAGATTATCACTCACTGTTCGTTTCTGCCAAAAAAGGAAACAGCGTGCTTGAGGTTTTGAATTTTAACAGAAGAAACCTCGCCGCCCCACTCGCCGTCCAGCGACCAGCCGACAGGCTTTTCAAAAATAAATTGCGCGCTTTTAACTCTGCGCATAATAACAGTTTCGTCTGAAAAGCTCTGCTTTTGCAGGTTTTTAATGGTGCGGTAGAGCATATCGGCGTTTTTAGGCTTGCGAATTAAAATCAGCTCAAACATGCCATCCGACAAGTCAACCCCGCACTTGTCGAGCTTAATAAGACCCGCAACCGAGCGGGCGTTGAATAAGCCGCCTAAAAGAAACTCGCCCTCGACGGTAAAATTATCGCAAACCACCTTGACCTTGTGGGGCACAAGCTCCTCTGCAGCTTTTGCAACTCCGCTCAGCACATATGCAAAGTGTCCAAACATATTTTTTAGCTTCTGCGGAGTGGAGTAAGAAACCTTGGTGAAAGCTCCGAAAGAAGCGGTGTAGCAAAAATATTTATCATCCCCAAAAAGACCGATATCAAAAGGCTTGGGACTGCCCTCCATAATAAGCTCTGCGGCTTTTTTTGGCTTTAAGGGAAGCTCGAGAGTGCGCGCCATATCGTTTGTGCTGCCCGAGGGAATATATCCTATCGGGATGTTAACCCCTGTTCTTAAAAGAGCGGTAACAGTTTCGTTGATGGTTCCGTCACCTCCGCTGCAAACCACCATATCGTGGTCGGCAGCATTTTCACAAACAAGGCGCACAGCATCTCCCTCTTTAAGGGTGGTAAGCGTACTTGTAACACAGCCCTTTTTACAGAAGGCTTCTATTATGTCAAAAATATTGTACCGATGGTTGGTAATTCCCGCTTTGGGGTTTATAATAAGCAGAATTTTTTTATAGTCCACGCGGCACCCGCCCTTTTTAAATAATCTACTAATACTATTTTACTAAAATTTCCATAAAAGTCAATAAAACAAACTGTGAACGGAATATTTTATGCTCTCGGTTTATATATTTAAAGATAGAAGGGCTTCAAAGGAGGAAAAATGATGGAAGCGACTGTTATAAAAAGAGATATGATGCAGCGGAAAACTATTTATGAGGGCAGGGTTGAAATAGGTATTGAGAGCGATATAGTTCTGCCCGATTATTGCGGTGATATTGAGAGAATTCTAAGATGCAGCATTGTGCCGCGCCTTTCGAGCAAGCAGGCAGAGGGACAGCGCCTGTCGGTTTCCGCTGTTGGTTTTCTCAGAATGGTGTACCTGACCCCTGATGGCAGGGTAGAGAGCTTTGAAACGCAAATTCCCTTTTCAAAGACTGTTGATATGCAAAATTCAGGCGAGCGAATGAGCGTGAATGTAAGCCTTTGCACTGATTATTCAAACTGCCGTGCCATAAGTGCCCGCAGATTTGAGGTGCGCGCCGCAGTGCTTATGAAAGCAAAGGTTAAGAGCCTTTGCCCCGCCTCGGTCGTGGTTGATGTTTCAGATGATAATATTGAGCTGCGCAAAACAAAAATAGATGCTATTGTTCCTGTCTGCAGCTCCAGCGAGTGCTTTACGGTTATGGAAGAATATGAGCTCTCGGGCGCGCCGATAAGCTCTGTTGTCCGTATGACGGCAAACTCCAGTGTTTCTGAATATAAAATCATTTCGGGCAAGATAATTATGAAAGGTCAGGTTGCCCTGACTGTGGTTTATCTTGCAGAGGAAAGTGATGATGCCCAGAGTGTTAGCTATACCATTCCCGTAAATCAGGTTATAACAGCCGAGGGGGCAGAGGAGGGGGACAACGCCGAAATCCGCCTCTCTATCAGCAGAATGTCTGCCGAGCCTGCCCGCCGCGGGGATAATAACGAGGTTATAATCGAGGTGCTGCTTGAGGCTTGCGTCGATGTAAGCAGGAATGAAGAGATAGAAACCATAACCGATGCCTACTGTGTCGGATATGAGTCAAAATGCAGCCGCACACAAATCCCCTTTACTGTAGTTGAGCAAACCGCCTCAAAAATGCACACTGTTTTGGTTTCGCCCGAAATAGAGGGCAGCGAGATAATTGATGTTTTTGCCGACACTAAAAATGTTGCCGCCAAGGTAAACGAGCATGGCGAGGTTATGCTATCTGCGGATGTAAATGTAGGAGTGCTGTGCAAGGGCGGCGAGGGAGAGCCTTTTGTTAAAGAGAAAATGCTTCCGGTAGAGTTCTCTGTTGCGGCTGACCCGTCATTTAATGGAGCGGCTCTTGACGGTGAAATAACCGTTCTGTCAGCGCAGCGCTCGGGCAACCGAAATGATATTTCGGTAAATCTTTCGGGAGTCTGTCATATAGTAAAAAATGTCGATATGCCACTTGTAA
This sequence comes from Oscillospiraceae bacterium, assembly GCA_036311245.1. Classification (GTDB taxonomy): domain Bacteria; phylum Bacillota; class Clostridia; order Oscillospirales; family Ruminococcaceae; genus SIG578. The sequence continues at coordinate 2,611 of JAXJQH010000058.1, forward strand.
CAGGCGTTGAAATTCATTCAGACTCTCCCATTGTAGGTGATCCCAAAACTGCTATGACCATCTATTTTGCCGCGGCGGGTGAGGACACCTTTGATATTGCCAAAAGGTATAATACCTCGGCAAGAGCGGTTATGGAACAAAATGAGCTTTCCGAGCCGATAATACCCTCTGAGAGAACAATTCTTATTCCAATGGTAAGATAATAAGCTTTAAGCAAAAAAAGCAGGGAGAGGCAGTGCCTCTCCCTGCTTTTTTTGCTTAAAAAATGGCGGTCTTATGCCAAATCTCCTCTCAGTAGAGCGTTTTTGAGAATTCTATTTTGGCGTGTATTAAGGGTGTAGCGTTAAAAAAGAACGGTAGGTTGATGTAAAACTGCGCTAAGGATATAATGTGAGCAGTCAAAAAAGCGGAAGGTGGAATTTATAATGAAAAGAACAGCGCTAAGGGACAGAGCTCTCCCCGACTACACCCGAGGAGAAGAGGTATTTCATATGGTATCACACATAGTCGGCGGCGCAATAGGAGTATTGGCGCTTGTGCTCTGTACTGTTTTTTCGGCGCTCAAAAGTGATGTGTGGGCGGTGGTGAGCAGCGCGATTTACGGAAGCTCGCTTATCCTACTTTACAGCGCCTCGAGCATATATCACGGTCTGCGCCCATCTATGGGTAAAAAGGTTATGCAGGTTTTGGACCACTGCACAATATATTTTTTAATAGCGGGAACATACACTCCCGTTCTGCTCTGCGCCATTCGCGATGTATCTCCCGTCTGGTGCTGGATACTTTTTGCCCTCGTCTGGGGTCTTGCGGCTATGGCAACCGTTTTTACTGCCATCGACCTTAAAAAGTATGCTGTTTTGTCAATGATATGCTATATAGGTATGGGGTGGTGTATTGTGATAGCTATTAAGCCTACCCTGCAGGCGCTCTCTCTACCTGCATTTTTGTGGCTGCTTTTCGGCGGCATTGCCTACACAATCGGTGCGGTGCTTTACGGAATAGGAAAAAAACATCGCTATATGCATGCCCTTTTCCATCTCTTTGTGGTTTTGGGAAGCATCTTGCAATTTATCTGTATTTTCTTTTATGTAATATAAAAAATTCTCCGAAAGCGCAAAGCTTTCGGGGAACTTTACTTTTTAATATCTTCTTCCTCGTCACTTTCGGGGCGGGGGAGCTTTTCGGCTCGGATTGTCGCGATGCGGCGCTCCTCAACCGAAAGAACAGTGAACTTAACATAGTCAAATTCAACTTCGGGCATCTCATCTGGCTCGGGAATTCTCTCTAATAGTCCTGTTATAAAGCCTCCGATGGTGTCGTAATCAACATCGTCGGGAATATCAATTCCCAAAAGCTTTGCAACATCATCGAGAAGTGTTGTTCCCTCGATGGTGAAAACGGTATCGCTGACCTTTGCAATTTCCTCTGCCTCGTTGTCATACTCGTCCTGCATCTGTCCAACAATAGACTCAAGAACATCTTCCATTGTGATGATTCCGGCAGTTCCGCCATACTCATCAATAACTACGGCCATCTGCATTCTGTTGTCGGTAAGCTTTGTGAAAACCTCGCGAAGCTTTAGTGACTGTGGGATATAAAGGGCGGGTCGGATATTTTCTTCAATGCTGCCGCTGCCGCCTATATCCTTTCCGACATATTTGAGAAAATCTTTAACATATATAACACCGATAATGTTATCAAGGTCATCCTCATAAACGGGAATTCTCGAATAACCTTCTTCTACGCTGCAGGCGATAACCTCTTCAATAGAGCTATCCTTACTGAGTGCAACCACTTCGGTGCGGTGGGTCATGGCTTCTCCGGCGGTGGTATCATCAAACTCAAAGATGCCGGCAATCATTTCCTTCTGGCTCTCTTGAATAACGCCGCGCTCCTTGCCAACATCAACCATCATCATAATTTCCTCTTCGGAAACCTC
>JAXJQH010000059.1:0-1579 GCA_036311245.1 Oscillospiraceae bacterium
ATTGCAATAGAGCCATCAAGAGTTTTGCCTGATTCAATTTCCTCTCTGATTCGGGTTGCGGTCAGAACATTGGCATCAACACCCATACCGATAGAAAGAATCATACCTGCGATACCGGGGAGTGTAAGTGTAAAGCTGGGGACATCTGAAAAGTAGCCTGAAACACAAGCGATTGCTCCGACAGCCTGACCGATGATTGCAATACCTGCGACAAATCCGGGCAGACGGTACAAAAGGGTCATAAGCACAAAGATGAGAATGAGGGCAATAAGACCTGCCATAACCATTGCATCTCTTGCGCCCAAACCAAGCTCGGGAGAGATGGTGCTGAAATTGGAAATTTCAAGCTTAAACGGAAGCGAGCCTGAGTTTATCTGGCGGGCAAGCTTTTCTGCCTCCTGCTGAGTGAAGTCGCCTGTGATGACTGCATTACCGTCAGTAATCTGGGAGTTAACTGTAGGTGCAGAAACCATAGTGTCATCCATCCAGATGGAAATCTGGTCGTTAAGATACTCTTTTGTTCCCTTAGAAAAAGCCTCTGCTCCCTCTGTAGTCAGGGAAAGGGTTACGTGCCAGCCGCCCTGATTAGAATCATAGCGGGCGCCTGCCTCTTTAACCTGAGTTCCGTCAAGCACCTTTTCACCCGAAGGTTTTCCCTCGCTATCGGTATTGGCAGTGCCGTAAAATGCTAAGACAGCGGTTTCGCCGAGTTCCTTAATTGCTGCTTCAGGGTCAAAGCTTTCGTCATCCTCTTTCCAAGGGAAACGGACAACTATTCTGTTTTTTGTGTAATCGGCGTAAACCTCATAGTCGGTTATATTCTGACCGACAAGGCGCTGCTTGATAACCTCTTCGGCAGAGCCGATAGCCTTTTCCATATCTTCTCCCTCAAGGTCAACATCCTCGGGAACACCAAATGTTGCATCAACGCCGCCGCGGATATCTATACCCCAGCGGATATCGTTGCCTCCCTTGATGTATACCATTTTCTTATCACCGTACATACTGCTAACACCAAACAGAGTTGTGTAGGTTAGCGCGATGATAACGGCTAAAACGATAAAAAATGTAGCCTTATGCGCTCGTTTCATTCTAAGTCCTCCAAGCTGAAATTTAACTTATCCGTACCGAACATTATATTGAAGAAAAATATAAATTCGTACTAAATCATTATACCTTTTTTGGCTCTAAATGTCAACATTACATATAGCAGTTTTTACAGTTTAGTAAAAATCATTTGCGCATAATTTGTATAAAAATGCTCTTGAAAAACACACAGAAAGAGTTATAATGTTTAATGCAAAAAAGTAGACGCTGAAAACAAGCCGTTTTTAACGCCTACTTTATACCGAATATTTTAAGAAAAGAAGGCAAGCTCTAATGAAAACCGTTACTCTTCTATCAATAGGAACAGCGCTTCTCCTGGGACTTCTTATGTCGCGCCTTGCAAAGCGGCTGGGACTACCCGCCGTTACCGCTTATCTTGTTACGGGCGTTCTCATAGGTCCTTTTTGTTTAGGTTCTCTGGGCACGCACGGCATAGGGTTTCACGATGACGCTCAGATAGAGTCGCTTGGAA
>JAXJQH010000060.1:0-20239 GCA_036311245.1 Oscillospiraceae bacterium
AGCAATTACATACCTGTAAGACCGCTGTGCTCGATACCTTCCATAAATCTTCTCTGAAGGGCAAGGTATCCAATCATTGGAGGAATCATAGAGAAGAATGTACCTGCCATAATAACACCGTCATGGAAGAGGTTGGAATCTTCAATATTTGTGGCTCCTCCACCTTCCCCACTTGTTATCATATTTTTCTGCATACTGCTGACAAGTGCTTTGAGTGAGTCAACAATCTGAGGAAGCAGCTGAGAGCCATAGTCATTGAGGTAGATGCTGGGCTCATAATAGTCATTCCAGTGCCATACCATCGAAAGAACAATACAAACGATGGTGGTGGAGCCGGCTGAAGGAAATGCAATTCTAAAGAAGGTTTTAATAGGACCGCATCCATCAATAGTTGCCGCCTCTTCAAGGGCTTTTGGAATTCCCAGGAAGTACTGCCTATACAAGAATATAAACAGACCGCCCTTAAGACCGTATCCCAAGAATGTTGGGAAAATGATAGGCCAGTATGTACCTAACATTTTAAAGGTAAAATCACCAATGGTAAAGGAAAAGTTTGCATAGGTTATGTACATAGGAATAATGATAACCTGAGCAGGAACAAGGATTGAAAGAATAACTATTCCAAATAAAAGACCCTTAAGCGGAAAGTTGTATCTTGCAAATCCATATGCTACGAAAGAGCAAACGAAAACGTGAGCAACTGTTGAAAGTATGGTTACGATAAGCGAGTTGGGAAGTGTGCGTCCAATACGCATAACGCTGAGTGCTGTTTCATAGCTCTTGAGCGTTAAATTTTTAGGTATCCACTTAATTGTAACATTAATGAGGTCACTATAGCTTTTAAGCGAGGTTGTGATCATGTGTGCGAAGGGATACAGGAACACGAACGCCATCAAAAGCAGCATTGCCCATACAAAAACATCAACAAGCTTTACAGGTGATTTTTTGTATATCTTAATTATATCATCCTTAGTAGGAAGCATTGCTTTAATTTTTTCCATATTATCCCCTCCTTACCTATCTTTTACTTTGTTTATGAATGGGCGCATAATAAGGAATATTATGCCTATCAAAACAATGATCCAAACAAAGAACAACCAAGCCATTGCCGCAGCATATTCAAACCTCAGTTCGTCGAAGCTTATCTTGTTTATATACGACAATAGCACGTTACTCGAATCATTAAAGCTGTCTATAACGGTGTAAACGAGGTTGAGAAGCATCATTGGAGTAATCATCGGCAAGGTGATTAACCAGAACATTTCCCATTCACTTGCAGCGTCAACACGAGCAGCCTCGTAAAGCGATGAGGGAACACCCTGCAAACCTGCAAGGAATATAACAGTCGGAACACCGCATTTCCAAAGTATCGTACTGATTAGGTCAAGGAAATTGGAAATAACTTGGGTTGCCTCTGCGCCAAGATAAATGGCAACTTCGCGAGGAATAAGAACCTCTTTAACGGTCTCCATTGCACCGCTGTCAACACCCTGATTCATGAGCTGGTTCATTGCAAAGCCCGAACCAAGGATAACAGGGAGAAAGAAGATCGCTCTGAAAACTGTTCTACCTTTAAATTTACGGTTAAGCATAACTGCAATAAGAAGTGAAAAAACATTAACGAAGGGAACGGTTTGCAGAAGGTCTGTGATATTTCTGATATAATATGAAATATACTTGACGTCGGTGGTAAGAGCATCTCTATAGTGCGAAAGGCCAGCGGATTCGATTGTATACTGAGTATAGTCGGTGATATTAGAGAAGCTCATCTCGAGAGAGCGCCATATCGGGAACACAAAGAGAAGTGCTGTTCCGATAATCCAAGGGAGAATGAACAAATAGCCATTCATCGACTCTTTACGCTTCAGTGTCCAAAACTTGCCGCCAGCAGGTTTTGTGCGTTTTTTTACATTTTCAGCCATTGTTTTTCTCCTCTCTACCCGACAATGTCAGCAGCCGCATCAACTACAGTGTAGTTTTTAGCTGCAACTGTCACATTATCAACGGTTACTTCGTTTTGACTATAGTTAACATAAACCTTATTACCATTAGAGTAGGTAACTTTGTATACATTATCTTGAAGCTTCTGATGTTCTTTAATAATGCAATTTCCTGTAAATGCCAGATTGTCATTAAATTCTTTAGTAATGCTCACAACATCGTCAATCCAGTTTATAAACTCGGTTGAGAATGCGTTTTCAACCCTGGAATCCTTAAACTTCTCTGACATTTCATGTGTTAACAGGAAGGTGGGCTCTGCACCTGTTTCGATCCATCTAAGCTTTTCAACAGTATAGTCAACTGCCATATTTCCGGGTGTATCAAGGCTATAAGGAATATAACCATGAACCACAAGCTGATAGAAAGGAATTTCTTCAAAAAGAGTATGACCTGTTCCCTTTTCAGGAACATCATAAAGGTAGTCGGTTGATGATAGGACATAGGCATTTCCGCGCTGAACAGCGGTCTTCAATCCTGCTTTGTGAGTTTCATCGAGCATTGCTCTGTAAATAATGCTTGTATCCAGACGATCTAACTCAAATCTCTCCTGTGCATCATCGAATACATACCAGCCAATCTTATCAAAACCAACACCGTAAACAGAGTTTTTCTCATAATAAGGTAGACTATTCTTCACATATTTTGAGTACTCCTTATAAGGGTTGCGGATGTACTGCTGACCGGTAGAATTAGTAACAGGAACCTTTATCTCATTGTATACAGCATCACTTTGTTTTTCAAAGTCTTTAGAATCGGTAGTAGCAAAAACCAGATCATCTACCAGATAGCTGTCAACACCATTCTCAGTGAGATACTCAGAAAGAGCCTCGATATCTCCGATGGAGCCGGCTTTTCCGGTGCTGGGATAAAGATTATATCCCGAGGACTGCCAGCCGAGAAGCATTAGTCTTAAGTTTTCACGAACATCATCCTCAAGACCCTCTACCATATTCTTAAGGTCTGCGCAGCTTGTCATAACCTGAAGGAATTCGCCGAGCATACTTTCTGTTTTAACAGACATAATTGCCTGAATGTTGGAGGATACTCCTTCTTTCTTTACAGATTCTGCCTTGACAAGTTTTCCGCTCTTATCAAGATAGGAGCGAAGGGCGTTTGCCATATCGCTGTATGATACTGCCTTTTCCTCCTGGGCGGTGATAAAGGAATAGTGGACAGCGAAATCGTTAGCAGAAATATCAGACTCAATCTCTGTAACCTCTTTTCCCGCGGCATTAATATAGGAATAGGTTTTACGGTAGTTTACAGCCGGCTCAATGCGGTTTACATTAAATACCGAGCCACTGGGACTGAGAGTCATGTAGCCGTTCATTTCACCCTCAGAAATATAACCGACAAAGCCATTATGATTTCTTGCAATACCGAAAAACGGCATTATAGCATTCCTAATACCCTGCTGGTTATTATCCTCGATAACATCAAGATTGAAATCTCTGGGGAAATAGATATCGGTTGAGATTGGGGACTGTCTGTCTGTTATAGGCTTAATGTTATAAATTGCTCCGCATGCATCAGGAAAAAGAATAAATCCGTTTTCAACAAAGTCGTTAGTGCTTCCGAACATAGGGAGAACACTTGTAGAAATGATGGAGTATTTATCATTCTCTTTGAGCTTATCTTTGGGAATGCGAACATTAAGACCATCTTCATCAAGCCAGAACTCGACGGTGATACCTATTCCAACTCCAAATGTAGCCTCAATAGCAAAGCCATTTTCGAGCTTATGGATGATATGGGTCGCACTCGAGTCCTCAATAAGGCTTACAGAGCTATTTGTCTTTGAGGCGAAATCTGCATAGCTGATTTCAAAGAGTTTTTTAAGTCTCTTTCTGATTGAAGGTGCGTTTTCGGTTTTTCCTTTATCGGCGTTATGGATATAATCCTCTTCGTCGATATAGCTTTTCCATTCATTTCCATTTGAAAGGTTTTTAACCTTTAATGTAAAGTCTGATTTTCTGTAGTACAGTTCGTTGTCTCCAACTGCTCCGACAAGTGTGTAGTCTTCCTCTGAAAGTACAAGCTTTTCATCTTTAAGATATTTTGCTGACGAATAAGCCTTATGTGTATTTTCCTTGATTACCGAGCGGTCAATAGAAGCTTTAGGAGCGAGAGCGATTGAAGCGACGATTGCAGCGACAAGAACAATCGCTGCGCCGATAATAATAAGTTTCTTTTTCATTTTCGTCTGCCCCCTACCTTACAAAGTATTTGATTTCAGAAATAATTTCCTGAACAAATCTTACGATCTGTGCTCCGAGTCCGAAAGCAAGCAGGAAGGTGACTGCAATCAGCACCATAGCAACAATAGCAAGCAGACCGAATCCTATGGCATGAGAAAACTTAAGTCCATTTGACTGCATAAATCCAATAAACAGGAGAAGAACAATCCATGCAATAATCGCACCATTTAGTCCGTTAAAAAATCCGAGCTCAGATCTTGTTAAAACGTGTGAAATCAGGATCATAATCGGAGTAAAAACAATATAGGGAGCCAAGCTGTATACCGATATTGTTATGGTTTCTCCGATAGTTGCTTCACCTCCGCATACTGTCATAAGAGCATAGCTTGCGATTGCCCAAAGCATAATCGGAACAACAATAACGCCTATCTCAATAAGAGCATTAGCATTTGCCACCGAAGTGCTCGAAAGAGTGAAGTTAACAGTGTAAACATATATAATTTTGATTGCAACAGCTAATGCAAGAATTGCAAATACAGCTGTCTTGGAAAGGTTTTTTCTGTCCTTCTTTATGAGATAAAAAGTATCTACAGGATGGAACAGAACCAGAATAAAGTATTTAAGCCATTTCATATTCTATCCCTCCAGTTTATCCCAGAATTCTTTTTTGATTTTGCGCACATATTTTCTGATAGCTTTCATTGCAAGCACAAGACCAATAATCAAAGCAATCAGACCGGCAACTATAAAATAGAAGTATTTCTGAATAAAAGCATAACGGATCTGCTCAAAAGCCTTACCGTAGCTTTCCTTATTCTCACTCTGCTTAAAGTCATCCAGAACTTCGGTATATTTACCCTGCTTCATCTGAATTTTACCGATGAATTCACGAGCAAGGTTGTAGCTTGCGTTACTTTCTTTAATTTCGTTCCAAAGCTCAAGAGACTCATCATATTTACCTTCTGAGTAAGCAATAATTGCTTTCTGAACGGTTATTATAAAATCTGTGGGTGTAAATACCTGAAGTCTGCCCTGAAGAGAGTCAAGACTTACAAGACGTCCGTTACCGGCATAAACAATGGCGCTGGGAAGATCGAAATATCCCTCAGTAGCACCTGTTCCGCCGAAAATGCAGATAAGGTTGCCTTGATAGTCATACTGATAAAGGCAGCGGGTATTCTGCTCAAGAACGGTGATAAACTCATTTTCATCAACACAGATATCAACGAAAATAGGTTCCCACTCTCTACCGTCATCCTCAAATATGGATTCGCCGTAGTTGCCTGTGGGGTAGGTATTATTTCCGGTGGAGTTGAAAACGCATATTCTTTTTGAGTCATTAGCGCCTGTAGCATAAATCTTTCCGTTCTTTGCAATGTGGAAATTATAATAGACATCAGGCTCAACCTTCTCCATCTGGTCCTTCTGTTCATCGGTTGCAAAGGTGCGCATTAAGAAGTTCAAGGGATCAAATTTAACCTTGTTAGCACCAACATATCCCTTAAAATCATTTACGGCATTAATTGTCATAAACTGTTTACCCTGAACAATATATAGATAATTGTTTATGGGGTTAATAGCCACCTTGGTAGGTGTAAACGAGGTTACTTTATAAAGCAGCTCTGATACGGGCATAACAAAATCTTCAACCCATTCTCCATTAGGGTCAAGGTGAAAGATTTTCGAAGCCGAAGAGTCTGCAACATACATATCGCCTTCATCAGTGACGAAAATACCTTCGGGAGTAATGAACTCTCCGCCTGCATTATATTCGGCGACATATTCAAGGTTAGAGTTTAAACGAACAACTCTCATATTTCCTGTGTCAGCAATGTAATAATCACCGTTGGGTGCAAGAAACAAATCTTTAGGTGTGTCTAATGAATCATCTTCAGAGCCTTCAATTACACTTACAACCTTTTCTACGGTGTAAGGTTTAGGCATTGCCATTCGTGTTTTGCCATTCGGTGCAAGAATATATCCGCTATCCCAATAGTTAAAGGCAGAAGCCGGAGCTACCAGAAGCGCTGCAAGCACTAAAGTGACAAACGCACAGCGTAAAAACTTTTTCATCTGTCCTTCTCCTATCTTATTTAATTCCGCTGTGAGCCATAGTTTCAATTACTCGACCCTGCAGAGCGGTGTAAATTATAATAGTCGGCGTAAGCATCAACAAGCCGGCGGCTGCAGAAGCTCCTTGACGGGCAAGTCCGCCACCTATTGAGCTTATAACAATAGGCAGGGTTCTCATTGCTTCATCGGTGATGTATAAGACAAGACCACCGCTTTCGTTCCAAACACTCATAAAGCAAAAAACAACAAGGGTTGCCCAAGCGGGAGTAAGGAAGGGAAAAACAATGCTTATGAAAATTCTTAGCTCGTTTGCGCCGTCAAGTCTCGCGGCTTCAAGAAGCGGGTTAGGAATCTGTTGGCAGAACTGTCTCATCATAAAGAAGTTAAATGCAGTACCCAGTGAAGGCAGGATAATCGCCCAGTATGTATTGAACAAACCTAGATTTTTAATAATAAGGTATGTCGGGATTCGCACCAGCGAGCTAGGGAATGCTATAGCAAAAACTACCAGGTTCATAATCTGTCTCTTACAGGGTAAATCCAGCTTTGCAACCGAATATGCGCCCAGAGAAGAAACTATAACCGAGGAGAAAACCGAAATAACAACGACAAAAACGCTGTTTGCAACGCCTCTTAAAAAGGGAACGCTTGCGCTTCCTGCAGCCAGAATGAGGTCCTTAAAATTCTGCATTGTAGGTCTTCTGACGAAGAACTGCGGGGGAAATTTAAGCATCTCATCAATGGGCTTGAATGCAGTTGAAACAACATATATAAGCGGCAAAGCCGTAAAACAAAGCAGCGCCAATATAAAGATATATACGAGTACGCGGCTAAGCGATATCTGTAGGGTTTTTTTACCAAGCCTGATATGCAGACCTTTTCTAACTAATGCCATATCTATACTTTCCTTTCATTTTAATTTTGAGATTTAAGAACATTTAGTCCCTATCGGTTAGCATCCACATGCAGAGCTTACTTGCCGCGAAGGTTATTGCGAAAAGAACAAGTGCGACAGCGGAGGCATAACCCATCTCAAGTCTTGTGAAAGCATAGTCACTTATATGCTGTACCATCGTATGTCCGACATAGTTTGGTGTCGGGTTTCCTGCAAATTCAGAAATAATTCCGCCAGCACCAAATGAATTGGCAATGGTGTTGATGGCACCGAAAAGAAGCTGAGGCTTCATCTGGGGGAGTATTATGTAAAACAGCTCCTGAAAACGGTTTTTAATACCATCGAGCGAAGCAGCCTCAAGAAGCTCTCTGTCCTGATTTTGGAGACCTGCCATAAAAACAAGGAATCCGGTACCCATACTCATCCAAATCTGAATGAGGATACAGCAGGGCAGGATGGTGTCGGGATTCTCACTCCAAAGAATAGGACTGCTGATGACACCAAGATTAATTAAAACATTGTTTATAAGGCCGTAACGGTCAGAAGAGAAAATATATTTCCATACAGATCCCATTGCTGCGCCGCTACAGAGAGACGGGGCGTAGAATGCGAGAGCAAGTACCTTTCTTCCCTTCATATCGTTGAGAACCCACGCCATAATAAACGACATAATATATCCGGCAGGGCCGGCAACAAGACCAAAAAGAAATGTAACCTTTAAGGCCTGAAAAAACAAAGGGTCATCCAAAAATAGCCCCCTGAAGTTATCGAGACCGACAAAATCCGGATTACTAACCATATCAAAGTTTGTTACGCTATAGAACGCTGAATATATAGCAGGTCCTATTGTAAATATGCAAAAAAGCACAAAAAACGGCAGAAAGAAAACTATAGCAGTGATGGTACCGCTGACTGAGCCAACGGCACCGCTCTTTATTTTTTTCTTCTTACTTGGTAGAAAGCGTTTTTTGGAAGCTTTTTCTGCTATTGTTGCTGTAGCCATATTGACCTCCATTTAAAACTTACTCTTTTAGTCTAATTCTATTCCCTCGGGGTTTACTCCGTACATAATCTGTTTTCTTCGCATTTCCTTATCAACCGTCTCGTCAGCCTGTTCCAAAGCCTCACGAACGGTTTGAGTGCCAGAAATAACAACACGGTTAAAGGCAAAGTTAATTTCACGGCCATAAAGGTAGGCTCCGAGACCCGGTGGAGTTTCCCTTGCCCATTTGAACGACTCATTTATAACTTCGCGCTCATCTGTGGTCCAAGAAAGCTGTTCAAAGGCTTCTTTGTTAGCGGGAATCCAACGAGCCGCAATACCGAGCACCGTCTCTACGCGGCGAACATATTCAATCTGAGTTTCAGCGCTGGTGTACCACTTCATAAAGTCCCAAGCATTGTCCAGAAGCTCTTCTTCAATACCTGCAAGCATAGAAGAGCAGGAGCCCTGAAGGTCTGCTGAGGTTCTGTCAAAAATGGTTTCGCCGTTCTCATCAGTTCTGTAGGTTCCGGGAATGGGATACATCTTCCATTTACCGGTAAGCTCAGGAGCTGAGAATGCAAGTGTCTTATAGAACTGAAAATCTTCAAAAATTATCGGTATCTCTCCCGAACGAAAACGGTTAAGTCCGCTGTATGAAATAGGCACTCCGTAATCAGTAAAGAGCTTGGTATTTGCTTCAAAGCCCTTTATAGCCTCGGGGGTATCAAGGAGTGCAGAGTAAACGTGCTCAGAGAAAATCTGTCCGCCGTTCTGATAAATATTTATAATTGGCAATGAAGGTATGCCAACTTGCATATTGTAGGAGTTGAGCTGAGGAATAAGATCCTCGACAAGCTCATCCCATGAATTAGGAACCTTAAGTCCAAGCTGATCAAATATATCGGTACGAACAAAGAGTGCTCTAAAGCTTACAGTTTCAGGAAGAGCGTATACGCCGCCCTCATATGAGAGCTGAACAAAGCACTCACTGTTGAAAGGTTTTTTAACCTCTTCAAAATCCTCAAACTTCGAAATATCGTAAAAAGCGTCACGGAAAGCATAGTCAAAGGGCACGCCAGCTCCGATATCAACAACGATATCAGGCTGTGTACCAGCATTGATGGAAAGAAGCAAGGGACCGCCTGCCGAACCGATTTGTCCGGGAGGCAGGATATTCAGCTTGACATTAGTCTTGTACTTAGTGACAAAATCAGTATCGATCAAATCCTTGAGTATTTCGCACATTTCTCTGCCTTTGCTGACCCAAACCTCAATAGTCTCGTACTCCTCGTTGTTTTCATTAAGCGAGCCGATTGCGCTATAATCCTTGGAATATGAGAGAATAAAGTTTAAGAACATTCCGTAGAAGGCGTTCCAAAGTGTTTCCTTTTCGTCGACAACATCCTCGTCAGGGCTTGTAAATCTGATAAAGTCAATAGCCAAGCTATGTGTCTTTATTTCACCAATCCATGAACCGATATTGGTAATCGAGGAGCTGAACCTTCCAAGCTTAGAAGGAATTTGTTCAGGGTTAGATATAAAGTTATCAACAAGCTCGATGGTAATGTTAAGGTTGTTAGCAATGGTTGTGGTTTTGGTAGTATAGCTGTTGATTCTTTCAACACATTCTCTAAGCTTGCTTGCAATAGAAGTCATATCAGGAATAAGCGAAGTAATCTGTTTTTCAAGGTCGTAGTCATAGTTGACATCAGGGCTCTGACCTGTAACCATGGTGATGTTACGGTATGCGTTAGACATTTTGGAAGTAACATCAGTAAGAAGATGGATAACCTCGGTCATCTGACCGTAAACAACACGCATCGAAATGGTGTGTTTGCCTTTTTCAAGATAGAGAAGATAGGGGCTGCCATCCTTATCCTTAAAAGCCTTGGTATGCCAGCCATCCTCAAAATAGAAGACATACTCATTTAATTCCTCAAAGGGAACCTTACCGTCAATCTTTATCTGGCGGGTCGAAGAAAATCCGTTACCATACTCCTGATAAAATCTCGGAGCAAGCTGATAAAGGCCGGTTTCTTCAACCTCAAAGCTCCAAGCAATCTCCTGATTGCCTATTGCCCAGGCTTCTCCGCCGATAATATTAAATTTTCGGGAGGTTACGGACTTAGGAGTAAGGGTAGAGTCGCTCTGGCTGTCAATAATGATAGCGGAATCTGTCTTGTAAACAATATTATCCTTGCCCTCTGCCTCAAAACGAATAGCACGACTTGCATTCTTGTATCCCTTTGCCTCGTACTCTTTCTTAACCTCGGCATAGGATTTAAGCTGCTCGGGAGCAGTAAGGCTCATAGCAGCTATTGCAAGCGGCTGGTCAATATGTACCATTGTAATGGTATGCGCACCCTCAGTAAGCGCCACCTTGAGAGGAGTTGAATACTCGCCCTGAGCGTCATATAAGGCGGTCTGTGTCCACTCCTGATTTTCCTGCTGATTGGGACGGGTATGGTCTCCGAGATTGTTGGTTCTGGGCTCTTCACTATCAACATAGTGACGGACAAACTTGATATTGGAAAGCTCATCATAGAGATACTCTCCGTCTATCTGCAAGCCCTTGGTTACAGGAAGTGTATTACCGTCAACAGGGAGATAGTCAAAATAGAACTGATAGAAGCCTGCCTTCTCAACAGTTATTTCCCAGCTAACGGATTTATTTGTGTTGGGAATAAACAGAACATTTTCCTTGCCCTCGAGGGTTTTACTCTCGGGAGCATCTCCTTCAGACGCCGAGTAGCTATTAATATCAAGCTTTATCTCGGTGCCCTCAGGAACATCAGAAAACTTATCCTTATTCTCCTTTACATAATCGCCGAAATAATTGTTGTTGTAAATAACGTCATCAAGCTTAATCTGCTCTTTGAAGTCAATACTTTCGGCAAAGGTTTTTCCGGCAAAAGCAGTAGTGCCGGAGGTAATCAAGAGTGCAACCGCTAACGCTACGGAAGAAACTCTCAAAAAAACCGATGTTTTCTTTCTTTGCTTCATAATAATCCCCATTTCCACCGTACAAATTGCTGCGCTGCACAAGCCGCGCCGCTCACGGTGATGATAGTATTTTTTGTCCGACGGACCTTCGGACAAGCGCTGTTCTGAGCAGCAGGCAGCATCGACTCTGCGCATTCTCCCTCTGAAGTCTGCTTCGGCTGGTCCTCAGCCTGATATCGACGCTGTTTGGAATGATAATCATTCCGCTTTTAGTGCAGGCTGCTACAAATCAGTAGCCTTAATTCCCACTTTGCGGGAGACTTTTTTGTGCCGCTTATTTCTCCTCGAATCCCTCTTTTTGAATTACCCTTCTATGCAGAAGCTCATAGCCTTTTCCCGTAAGCTTACGAGAACAGTCCTCTGACTTAAGCTATCTGGCTCTCTGCTGCTATGGGCGAGAAGCAACACGGAATTTCACCGTTTACGCAATATGCATCGTTGCGCAAGCGGGTCAAAAACATATTTCAAAAGGGCATATACCCTTATTGAAAAAACACGGCAAAAATTACCATTACTTTAAAGGTTATTTTCTTTATTTTGTCTCATTCAGTAAAGCTAATTTATCAGCTTTTTCACCAAATTAGATAGGTAGAATTTATGCAATATGCACATTTTTTACACGCATAAAGATACAAAATGCCGTATTATTAAGTATAGCACGCAAATAGTAAAATGTAAAGTACCTTTTGTGTTTTTTATACAAATATTTTAACTTAAATTTAGCAATATGTAACGGAAAAAAACAAAAAGTATATGCTTATATATTCTATCAAAACGGCGTAATAAAGCTAAAGAAAGCAGCAATCTGCCACATGCATAATGCAGTTATCATTAGGGATAAAATCAGTCAGTGTAGCGCCTCTTATGGGCATTTCGGCGCCTTGCAAAAAAACTCAGCAGCACACAGGCGTTGCTTAAATTAATTATTCAAAATTCTCTGCTATTTCGTGGCTTTACTACACAATAAAAAACCACCCTCTGCTTTGATATGCACCTCCAAAAGTGTCTACCTTTTGGAGGTGCATATCACTATCTCGTGGTTTTCGCTACACAAAAAAGGAGCAATCGCAATGATCGCTCCTTTTTTTGGGGGTTAATTAGTAAAACAAGTTAAATGTATGCGCTGTTCTTTTTGCACCAATCTCCGGTAGTAAACATAGCGTCTTTATTTCTGTCAACAATGCCCTGATAGACACTGAGATACTTCTGGAGACCAGCCTTGTTCCAATTATCGTTTTGGGTATCAAACTCATTGATACTCTTGCTTCCGATTACAATTTGGGTTAGGTAATTGGCCGAATTATCAAATCCTGCTTTCGAAAACTGATTGAGAGAAGCAATTTCCTTAGCGGTTAACTGAACATTAGGTAGCTTTAACTGCGGGAACTTAACATGAGCTTCAGCATAGGTTTTATTAGCAGCATTTTTATATTCGCCATAAACTTGGTTACCCACGTTAGGGTTAATTTTCTTAACCTTGGCTCTTACCTGATCCTTAACTTCGTTGATACCCATAGCCCAACCCATAGCATTCTGGTAGTCAGCGTCGCCGGGTATCTTAACGGTGTAGGTGCCATCCTTATTGATGGTGAAGTTCTGACCGACAGCGCCGTAGTTACCGACCATAACACCGTCATCAGAAGCGAGGAAGTCAAGATAACGGACCATAGCGTAAACATTGGAGCAGTCGCTGGAGATAAACCATTGGCCACGACTAATTCCATTGCTGAAGGGGTTAACAGACTTGGAAATATTGAGACCAGACTCGTTTGCAACGCCGGGCTTGGGAATTGCAACATAATCCTTAAGCTTTTCAGAGGGGAACTGAGCATCGGTTAAGTAGGACCAGTTGAAGAATCCAACTTCCTTATCTTTAATGTGAGTAGAAAAGGCAGCATAGTTACCTGCAGACTGATTGGGGATAGACTTATCAAGCATTCTGTCAGCAGTGTAAACTCTGTTCCAGAAGAGACATGCCTGACGAGCGCTCTTGGTAGAATACGGATAGTAAACCTTGTAATCAAGGTCGATACCAACACTACCATTAGCAGGATCAACGCCAAAGAACGATATGAAAAAGCTTGAAGCTGTTTGCCATAAAGCCATAGGCCACTGATCGTCTACACCGTCACCGTCCGGATCATCGTCACGGAAAGCTTCGAGAACATCAAAAAATTTCTCAGGGGTGTCAATCTCTTTATAAATATCCCAAGCAGTAGCATCATCATCAACAATTCCGAGGTTTACAAGCCACGTTTTATTGATATTTAACCAGTGGTTATATTCTTCATTATTAGCAGGCTTATTAGGGACGCTAAATAACTTACCATCCTCATTAATATTGAGCCTCCTAACAGTGGGATCCTTAAGAATCTCGGAAATAGTAGGAGCATAGCCCTTTTCGATATAGGGCAGTGCGTCAATAAGGGCAGGTTTTTTACCTGCGGTATACTTGGCAAGCTCAGTGTCACTAAAGCCGGCATTAAAGAGGTCAGGCATATCGCCGGACTGGATCATCAGCGTTTTTCTCTCGTTGAGCTTACCCTCGGTAACAGCAATAATTTTGGTCTTGATGTTTAGGTTTTCTTCAATCCATTTAAACATGCTCATCTTCTCGGGGTCCCCACGGGAAGGAAGCAACTTAGCCAGAATCTCGAAGGTAATCTTGTTATTTACGATTTTCAAGCCGGTTTTGTTGACGTCAACCTGCTTGTCGGGACGACCAGAAGGTCCACCCATGCTGGTAGTAGAGCTTGTATCCTCAACCTCATTACCATCGCCATCAGCAGGCTCTTCACCTTCTCCAGAAGCGACATCAGAAGTATCGCCTGTGCCTTCACCCTCATTAGGCTTTCCTTCTGTCTGGTTACCATCAGATTCGGTTTCACTGCTGGTTAGAACAGAAGAAGAGCCCTGTGTCTCATTATTTTTGCAGCCTGCAAAAACAGAGAGTGTGAGGATAGCAACAAGCACAAGCGCTAAAACTTTAAGTTTTTTACTCATACTCTTTTTCTCCTTTTTCAAACTTGTTTTACTTTAATATATTTTAAAAAATATATTGAATACGGGACTGTTTGTGCAATAGCCACAATTTTGCAACCACCGTTTTGTCTATGTATACCAACAAAATCGGCTATTTCACGCACATCTCCATATACAACTGTATTATACAATATTTTCAAAAAATAGTCAACAATTTTTACAAATATTTTTAAGTTACCGAAAGTGTCTTTTTTCTTACAAAAAGAATTTGGGAGAAGCTTCTTTACGAAGTGTCTCCCAAAAACGTTGCGTTTAAATATTTTTATTTATTAGGTTCCTGATAAACCAAGGTCTGCTTGGTGGCACTGAACTTCTCGCAAACCTTTTTAAGAGCTGCAGAATAGGTTTCCCACTTTTCTCTATCAGGGAACATCAAGGGATATCCATACTCGTCCTCTAATACCAGCACCTGGTTAAGGGCGATGCCCGTATTCCTCCTCCATGCGTACAAATACACTCCACCGCCGCGCTTATCGTTTAGCACATCCTCTGCCATCCATTCAAGATGAGCCGTGCAATATGCTTCGGTAACAGATGCATTAATACCGCCCGTAACAGGGGATGAATATGCACAGGGGAAATAATAGAAATTTGCGTCGTGACCAATGTACTCTAAGAGGTGCTCTTTGAAAGCGATATAATGATCCTTTCCGCTCTTCATCTTTCTGCCGAATTTTCTTTCGAAAACATTGTTAGTAGCCTCTGCCCACTTTGCAATTGTGCTATCAGAATAGTAAGCAGCATCGCGAACATCAGTACTGTAATCGTCAAAAGCAATATCGGTAGCATACTTACAGGTTGGGCGGAGTACCTTTCTCATCTGGTCAGCAGTAACGCCGCCAAGAGAATCCGAGTTGCCCTCAAGGTTGGAAAACTCACCGGTAGCGAAAATGGGGAGATTTCTCATGCCAAATACCTGATAGTTAATTCTCATCTGCTCAGCAAGGTCTTCATTTCTCATACCTGTCCAGATGGGCTCATCCCAGTAACAACCGAGCAGGAGATCCTCGCATCCGTATTCCCTGATTATCGCAAGCCTTTCTCTGACATACTGAATGTAGCCTTGAGGTGTCGTCTTTTCGTTATATCTTCCAAATTGGAACCAGAATTCTCCGCCTGACTCGGCAATAATGGGAAGCATATCTTCAAGATAACCACCATCGGAGATAAGGTAGCAGTTAAAATAGCCTGAATTTACAGCATCGGAAAACTCTTTTAAGCGGCTATTTCTATCTTCTCCGTAGGCAGTGACGCAATAAGTCATATTGAGCATAAAAGCGCCGACCTGATATGTACCTTTGCCTTTATACTTCTTAATGGCTTCGCTGACGGTTACGGACTCTTTTGCCTCGTCAGTATCGCGGAAGAAGGCTGAAGACGTCTGCATAGTCCACTTATAAGGATTGCTTGAGCTTTCATCCTCAGGCTCTATTATATCTATATTGCTTTCAACCTCAGCTATAGCGCCGGAAGAAACAACATTCTCATCAGGAACATAAACACTCTCTGCCGAGCTTGTAGGTTTTTTAGAGGAGTTTCCCTTCTCTTTTTCTTTTTCCTTACAGCCGGTTGCAAAGGTAACAACCGTCATAACTGCAAGGGTAACTGCTAAAATCTTTTTAAGCATTTTCCTTTTCTCTCCTTTATAGAAAAACTGTAGTGTTACAAATTAATATACATAAACAACATTCTACTTATTATCATAATAACACAAGCATTATCTTTTTTCAAGAAGAAACTTTTTGTTTTTCTTTTTTTGTTAAAATGTCACAAGTTTTATATCTTATTTTTGAAGGTATACACAAAACCAGTTGTTGGTGTCGGGTTTCAGCAAACAAAGTCTGCATTATTCACCCGAACATCCCAACCGCTCTAAGTTTATCTAACTTTGATGACTATTGAAGCCTCTTGACTATTATAATTATTTACAATCTCTTTAAGTCTTTTGGAATATCTTTCCCACTTTTCGGTTTCAGGATGAATTTTATATCCCTCATCGCCCTCAATAGCAAGGTAATACTTAAGACCTCTTGTGCCCGCATTTTCTTTGCTCGAGAATAGTGCGTAGGTATACAGCATAAGTCCGCCCGTGTAGTCATAATTCGAAAGCTCATCATAGAAGAAGTTGAGCTGTGCAAGGCAGAACTCCTCATCTGCTGTTTTAAGTCCGTCAAGTCCACCCTTGACAGGTCCGTTATAGGCGCAGGGCAGGAACCAAAGGTTTACAGGATGGTCAACTAACATAAGAAGCTCTCTTGCGCACTCGGTAAAGTAGCTCTTTGCATCCACTATACCAGGCATAATATCTCTATATTTTTCACTGAGGTTATCATTATCTGCGCCATCGCGAACATCAATGCCATAGCTTGAAAATCCAACATCCGTTACATAATTAAAAGCATTGCCCTTCATCTTATTCATTTCCTTGGTGGCAGCAGAGCTATAATCGCCCTCAATAGAAGAAAACTCAGCTGTAACTATGCTGGCATAGGTGCGTTTACCGTATTTCTTATATACAGCCTCTGTTTCAGCAATAAAATCGTCGTTACTCTCGCCGTGGCGAATCTTTTCGTTATACCAGAAGCCGTTAAATCTTTCCCAGCGTTCGGGGAAAGGCTTTATGTACTTATCAACGGTATTGTAAAGGGCCTCTATATAGCCATTTAGATCCGTACTTGAACTGTTGAATATCGAAGATGCATCATACCATACTGTAAAGTTATATTTTTCGACAAGCTCCCAAAAGTCAGTGTTACGCAATAGGGATTTAGCACAACACATCGAATTAAAATATCCTGAAGCCATAACATCCTCTATTTCGCGCATGGCATCCGCTGTGGTATTACCGTAGCTATTGGCGGTGCTGGTGGTAAGACCACTAATAATAACACAATTTCTATCAGCGGGCGCCACCTTAATTCCCTGAGAATTGCTCTGAGAGCCGGGACGCTGAATTGTTATTGACGGTTTAGAAGAGCTTGACTCTTCTTTTGACGACGATGAAGGCTCTTTTTCAGATGAAGAGGACTCCTCTTTTTTACTTGAAGAGGACTTGTCTTCCTCCTGCTCGCTTTCTGTAGAAACGCTCGAGGTTTCTACTGTTGAGCTAAAAACAATATCAGACTCGGCGACAGCGCTGCTGGCTCCCTCGGCATCCTTAGGAGTGCAGGAGCAAAAAAGTGCAAGTGCAAAAACGGTAAGTAATATAATCGAACTAATTTTTTTCATAAAATTTTCCCCATTTTTTTAGTATGTATTGGAATGCTATCCTATAATAAGTTCTCCGAAATACTCAGGCTTGTGAAACTGCGGGAATATTGAAACGCTGCGGCTCCACATTCCGTAGTGCTCGTATTCAGTTTCATCGCCGCATTTGAACATATTGGCAGTAAATTTATTGCCTTTTTTAAACTCGATGTCGCCAAAGAGCTTCTTTATATCCTCAACTGTCAGGCGAAGTTCAACAGACCATCTATCCTCTAAAACCTCAGCTTTATACTCAGGGATATGACCGAGAACAGTATCTATAAGCACTCTTTCTCCCTCGCCCTGCTTGCCGATACACATATACGCTGCCCCTGCCGAATTCATTTCGCAGTTCATATAGCGGGTAGGCTCATTTTTATCAAATGCGACAAAGAATTCAAGGCAGCTATCCAGCCACACGTAATCGCCGAATTTTTTATATACTGCTTTTGGATTCTTTTCAAAACAGGTGAGCCTTATTACAAACTCCCTCTCCTCTAAAAAGACAATCTGCGCATAGGTTTCGGGGGCATAGTCATAGCACCAGCTAAAACGGTCAATGGGTGCCTTTGCAATGCTTTCCCAATCAAAGCCCTCTTTAACACTTTCTATAATATAGCTTCTTCCTTCGTGTCCAAACATATTAAAACCTCTTTCGGTTATAAATAATCTTTTTTAAAATATCAAAAAATGCCTTGAGAGTCAACAAAATGTAATTAAAACAGCATAATGTTCGGCAGTTTTTGCTAAATACAATATATCGTTTTTATGCACTATGCACAACACATTTAAAAGTAACATTTTTCCTGTAAATATTATAGCATTTATACAGTAAATTCACAATAGATAACGCCCCTGAAGTATTATCCATATTTTGTCAAATATAATTGACTTGCCGCGGATTTGCGTGATATAATAATAAGAAGTATTTTTATGATAAAAAGCATTAAAGGAGATATATTATGGTAGCCTCAAAATTTCCCCGCAGCAAAAATGAGTCTAACCTCGGCTGTGCCTTGCGCATTATGTTATCTATGGGGGCTTGCCTCTGCTTTGCTGTTTTTTTTATCTTAGGACCAATGAAAATTCTATCCTCTCAGGCTTTGGCAAATTCGATATGTATCCTTTTGGTTTCAATAGCCCTAATAATTTTTTGCGCCGTTTTCTTTACCCGCTGTTTAAAGCTCAGCTCTGAGGTTATTTTTGCGTCAGCTCTGGCAGTTTCCGCGGCGGCGCTTGCCCTGAGGCTTTATTTCTTTAACCAGGCCTCAGGCGATTATAATAGTTTCCTGAGCGTCTGGCTCTCGCATATGCGCGCCCTATCGGGAACAGCGCCTATAACTACTCCCATAGGCGACTACAATATGCCCTATCTTTACTTCCTGTTCGGCATTTCCCGCACAGAGCTTTATGACCTGTATCTCATAAAGCTGTTATCGGTTATTTTTGATTTCATTCTTGCGGCGGGGGTTTGCGCGCTCGCAAATCATTTCTGCAAGAGCGAGGCTGTTTGTCTTGTTGCCTTTTCCCTTTCTCTTTTTGTACCGACAGTTTTCTTAAACTCGGCTTTCTGGGGTCAGTGTGACGGGATTTATGCCGCTCTGCTCATTTGGGCGCTGTATTTTGCTCTCACAAGTAAGCCCCGCGCCTCTATAGTGTTCTTTGCGCTTTCATTTTCCTTCAAAATTCAAGCCATATTTATGCTGCCTATCATCATATTCCTTGTGCTTAAGAATAAGATAAATTTAAAGCAGCTTATATATTTTCCGCTGACCTTTGTTTTAACTCTGTTGCCTGCCATACTATGCGGCAGAAGCTTTTACGACACTTTTTCCATTTACTTCGAGCAGACCTCGAGCTACCCCTCACTTACCCTAAACTGCCCCACCCTTTGGGCGCTCTTTCCCGATGACAGGTTTGATACCTTCGGCAGCGCGGCGCTGTTTTTAGCGGGCGCAGGCGTGCTTGTATTTTGCATTTATCTGTATCAGAACCGCGCAAAGCTTTCAGATACCCTGCTTTTTGATGCGGCATATCTATTCACTCTGCTAATTCCCTTTCTCCTGCCGAGAATGCACGAACGGTATTTTTATCTTGCCGAGGTGCTAACTGTAGTTTATATCCTGCTTCATAGAAATCGCCTATATGCGTCGCTTATAGTTGTTTTCACAGGCTTTAGCTGCTACTGCGCCTATCTTTTCGGTTACAGCTTCTTTTCGCTCGCCGAGCTTTCTATTGCAAACGGCGCTGCCATAATATATATATTTAAAAAGTTTACCGATGATATTTCTGCTCAAAAAAGCATTGCTGCCCCACAATCTAATAAAACCGAGGAGAGTTTATGATGTTTTGTGACATAGGTGATTTTTATAACAAAATAAAGGGCAAAAAAATCGCTTTTATCGGCATTGGAGTCAGCCATAGAGAGCTGATTTTTCGCTGCGCCGAGGCGGGCGCTGAGGTTACGCTTTGCGACAGGCGCCGCGAGACGGATATCCCCGAGTCAAAAGAGCTTATTTCTCTTGGGGTTACCCTTAAAACGGGTGAGGATTATCTTGAAAACATAGAGGCAGACCTTGTTTTCCGCACTCCCGGAATGTACTTCAATCACCCAGAGCTTATAAAAATGCGCGAGCGAGGCATTTATCTTACAAGCGAGATGGAGCTTTTCTTTGAGCTTTGTCCCTGCAAAATCTATGCCATAACGGGAAGTGACGGTAAGACCACCACATCCAACATAATCGCAAAAATGCTTGAGAAATCGGGCAAAACCGTTCACCTCGGCGGAAACATCGG
>JAXJQH010000061.1:0-3355 GCA_036311245.1 Oscillospiraceae bacterium
ATAAGTAAACAAAGGGCGGATACTTTTGGTATCCGCCCTTTGTTTATTTAACTTTTCTTTATCATTTTGTTTCCGCATTTAGGGCAGTGTATCTCTATTTTACCCTTGCCGCGAGGAACTCTCAGACGAGTGCCGCAGCGGCATCTAAAATATTTATGGCTCGCGCGCTCATCCCACATTTTTTTGTGGGTGTTTTTCTGCCTTGTGAATTTATTTTTTATCTCAAAATACTTTGTATTTTCCTGCCGTCTTTTATAAAGGTTTCTTGAGCAAAACCTGAAAATTGCCCATACAAGCAGAGCGTTGCTCAAAAGGTGCAAAGGCCACAAATCAGGCAAATACGAAATCAGGTTTAAAACGAGAGCCGTAATTATGAGAAAGTGATTTAAGGAGTCCATTCCGTTTCTTCCGTACATCCAATTACTCAGTCTATATCCCAAATTTTGTAATAATCCTCTCACTTAAACTACATTTCCTTTCTCGGCATTTTGTTTCTGAACCCTTTTTCTCAGCGCATCCATCCGAAGATCAAGCGCGGCGCTCGCCTCGGCGCACTCAAAAAGCTCGCCTGCCATCTCATCCGTAAACTCATTGTTCTTTTTGTAGCAAAGCTGATGCTCGAGGCTCGCCCAAAAATCCATCGCGATAGTGCGAAGCTGAATTTCAACCTTCATCATTCGCTTTTGATGAGCTAAAAACAGCGGCACCTCAACTATCATATGCAGGCTGCGATATCCGTTCGGCTTGGGGTTTGCTATGTAGTCCTTCATTGTTACAAGCCGCACATCGTCCTGCTGCAGCAGCGCGCCCGCAAGGGTGTAAACATCCTCGGGAAATGAACATACAACCCTCACCCCCGCAATGTCGGTAAGATTTTCTTCCATAGCCTCAAGCGTAAGCGGCAGCTGCCTGCGACTTAGCTTTTCAACTATGCTTGATGGTTTTTTCAGCCGCGTTTTTATAACGCTTATGGGGTTTCGCTCATGTGTCAGGGTGTATTCCTCGTTTAAAACATTAAACTTGGTTTCTATCTCCATCATAGCACACTTATAATAGGACATAAGCTTTATGAATTCCTTATCCTCTTTAAGCAAGGCAATATCCATACTTATATTCCCTCCTATTACATCCTATATATATTTTATTGCATAAAAAGTAACAAAACAAGGGGTTAAAATAAAATAATTTGTAAATTAAAAGGAAAACGGGCGGAAAGTTTTCCGCCCGTTTTTATGTTTAGGATTTGCTTTCTTTTAATTTTGCTCCGACCTCGTCAAAGGTATCGGTAATTTCCTTTTCGGGAGCAGGTGTCAAAAGGCTTACAACAATTATCACCGCAAGGCCTAAAATGAATGCGGGAAGCAGCTCATAGAAATCGAGTACTGTGCCCTTGAAATTGGCTCTTACAAGGAATTTCCATATAAACACCATTGCGCCGCCCGAAATCATTCCTGCGATAGCTCCGATTTTGTTTGTGCGTTTCCAGAACAGGGCGCACAGCATAACGGGGCCAAAAGCCGCGCCGAAGCCTGCCCACGCAAAGGAAACTATCTCAAACACCGAGCTTTTGGGGTCAAGCGCGAGGAAAACTGCAATAACAGAAATCGCAACAACCGAAACTCTTGCAAGCAGTATAGATTTCTTTGCAGAAAGCTTTACCTTAAATGTTTCTTCAACTATGTTCTGGGAAATACTTGAGGATGCAGCAAGAAGCTGAGAGTCTGCTGTAGACATAGTAGAGGCTAAAATTCCTGCAAGAATAATGCCTGCCGCAAACGCGGGAACAAATCCGAATTTGCTTAAGAATTTTGCAATATCAACAATAATGGTTTCAGCAGCGCTTGCATCTGCATATTGAGGGAGAACTCCCTTTTGCATAAGCGAGTATCCAACAACGCCGATAAGGACTGCAACAGCCATCGAAATTACCACCCAGACACTTGCAACACGGCGGGAGGTTTTGAGCTTGTTTTCATCCTCAATAGCCATAAATCTGAGAAGTATGTGAGGCATACCGAAATATCCGAGTCCCCAAGCAAGCGTTGACGCAACAGGCAGGGCGCCATACTTAAAGCTTTCTCCCGTTGCAACATTAAAGCCGCCAAAAAGATCGGTAAAGCCATTTAAGGAGCTTACATTTTCAAATACATTACCAAAGCCGTTAACTAAGCCCTCTCCAAAGCCAACTACAACAACCAGCGCAATAGTCATAACTATACTCTGAATAAAGTCGGTTGTGGAAGCGGCAAGAAATCCGCCGAGAGTACAGTAAATGACAATAACTGCGGCAGAGAGCACCATTGCAAGCACATAATCCATTCCGAAAAGCGAGGAGAAAAGCTTTCCGCAGGCTGCAAAGCCCGAGGCGGTGTAGGGAATGAAAAATACTACAATGAAAAGCGCTGCTATAACAGTAATTATCCGACTCTTATCGCCAAATCTTCTTGCAAAGAAGTCAGGCAAAGTAAAGGCATCAATGCGGTGACTGTAAACACGAAGCCTCTTTGCAACAATAAGCCAGTTTACATATGTACCGATTGCAAGGCCGATGGCTGTCCACGAAGCCTCGGAAATTCCGAGCATCATTGCAACGGCGGGAAGTCCCATAAGTAGCCAGCTACTCATATCAGAGGCCTCAGCACTCATCGCCGTAACAATAGGGCCAAGACTTCTTCCTCCCAAATAGAAATCACTTGCGGTTTTGTTTCGGGAAGACACTAAAAATCCAATAACAAGCATCATAATCATATAAGCTATGATGGTGCCGAGAATTACTATGTCAGTTGTAGCCATAAAAACACCCTTTCTCTCTTTTTATAAATAATTTGTATTATTATACCTTATTTTGAGGTGTGCCGTCAATATATAAAAGTTATAATGCTTTACTTTTTTTAAAAATGGTGGTATATTTAGTTTAATGAAAATCTTTGAGGAGATGCTATGGAAAAACGTTTTAAAATAAAAAAACACATTTCTTCATTCCAAATAATAATACTTGGTTTTTTGTCGGTTATTCTTATAGGAGCAGTTATTCTTTCAATGCCCTTTTGCTCTAAAAGCGGAGAGCCAACTGTTTTTTCAGACGCTCTTTTTACAGCAACCTCAGCCGTTTGCGTAACGGGGCTTGTAACGGTTGACACCGCTACACATTGGTCTAATATAGGACACATTATAATTATAACCCTTATTCAGATAGGCGGAATGGGCGTTGTAACGGTTGCCGCATCTATCGCTATGTTTTCGGGGCGCAAAATAGGGCTTTTTCAGCGCAGCACATTACAGGAAGCAATGGGTGCGCAGAAAATGGGCGGTATTGTTCGCCTGATGCGTTTTATCCTGCTGCTCACCTTTTCCA
>JAXJQH010000062.1:0-5052 GCA_036311245.1 Oscillospiraceae bacterium
AAAAAAGGCTTTTGAACTATCTATGCAGCAAAAAGGATAAACTATCCAAAGCAGAGCTAAAACGGCTTAAAACGCTGATTTTCTCCCATTGCAGATAACAAAAAATGAGTGACCTTAACGGTCACTCATTTTTTTATTTCTGATTAAAGAATGCCACAAATGCCTTGTAAGCCATAAAGACATCTATTTTGGAAACCACCTCAAAGGGGGAGTGCATAGAAAGAACGGGAACGCCGACATCAATAACATCAACATTAAGACCCGCTATATATTTGGCAACCGTTCCGCCACCGCCTATATCTGTTTTTCCGAGCTCGGCTGACTGCCAGATAACATTTTCTTTATCAAAAAGGTTTCTTATTTTTCCCGTGTATTCAGCCGAGGCATCTGATGTTCCTGATTTGCCTCTTGCGCCTGTATACTTGGTTGCAACCACACCGTAATTTATAAAGCAGGCGTTTTTGCGCTCATAAACCTCGGGGAAATTGGGGTCAAAGGCTGCATTGACATCAGCAGACAAGCACTCGCTGTTAGAGAGCACCTCTCTTGCGGTTATATTATGAGGGGCTGCAAGGTCAGCGATGAAATATTCAAGATATGAGGAATCAAGTCCCGTGTTACCCTCGCTGCCTGTTTCCTCTTTATCTGCAAGAACTGTAACTGTTGTGTATGCAGGGTTTTTAACCTCTGCCGCAGCAATAAGTGCGGGGTAAGCACAAACTCGGTCATCGTGGCCATAAGCACCGATGAGCGAGCGGTCAAAGCCGACATCGCGCGAGCCAAATGCGGGCACAGCCTCAAGCTCAGCAGAAAGGAAATCTGCTTCAACAATACCATATTTCTCAAAAAGAATATTTAAGAGGTTGAGCTTTACCTTTTCGCTTGCCTTATCATCGCGAAAAGGAAGTGAACCGACAATAAGATTTAAGCTTTCGGCATTGACAGCCTCTGCCAGAGGCTTTTTTTCATAGCTCTGCGCAAGGTGCGGAAGCAGGTCGGAAACATAGAAAACGGGGTCATCCTGCTTATCACCGATTGCGACATCAATACTCGTTCCGTCACCTTTAACAATAGTTCCGTAAAGCGCGAGAGGAATTGTGGGCCACTGATATTTACGGATACCGCCGTAATAATGTGTCTTGAAATAGGCAATTTCAGAATCCTCATAAACGGGAACCTGCTTTAAATCAAGGCGGGGCGAATCAATATGAGCTGCGGAAATTTTTACTCCATCAGAAAGAGATTTTTCTCCGATTACTGCGAGAATAATAGCTTTTCCACGGTTAATTTTATAAACCTTATCGCCTTTTGTATATTTTGTACCCAATTTAAACTCTGCAAAACCATTTTCTTTTGCAAATTTTTCTGCATAATTAACAGCTCGTCTTTCGGTTTTAGCATAGTCTAAGAATTCACGATAGCCTTTGCAAAAATCAAACGCCTCTTTAATTTCACTGTCATTTATAATTTCTGCGGCGTGTTTTTTCTTATAGAACAGCTGCTCCATAAGCTTTTCTCCTGCTGTTTTTTCCATAAGTTTATCTCCAATCTTTATTTATATAGCTTTGAGTAGATATTATATGTTTTCATCACCTTGTCAACATAAGCCTTGGTGTCATCATACGGGATTTTTTCAGGAATTATATTTCCGTTTTCAGAAACATTATCATCTGAAAGCCACTGCTTTGCCCTATTGACTCCCGCATGATATCCGCATAAAATATTTTGCTCGTTTCCCAGCACATCCCTAAGATACGAAAGCAGGTACACTCCGTACTTTACAGCATTTTCAGCCTCGTACATACTGTCAAAGGTACTCTCGGTATCGCCAAGTTTTGCGCGTATCCAGTCAAAGGTTTCACTCGTTACCTGCATAAGTCCTCGGGCGCCGATATTAGAGGTTGCTTTCTCTGTAAAATCACTTTCCGTTCTGATAACAGCATAAACAAAATAAGGGTCAAGATTGTACTCCTGAGAGTATTTTTCCACATATTCGCTATATTTAATCGGATAGGCATTCTTTAAATACAGCCTTTGAGAATATGAAAGCAGACCGACCAGCAAAGCTGCAGCCAAAACTACACATATCACCTTAAAAGCAAATCTAAACGCCCTTGACATTATTACAAAACTCCAATTTCATTAAAAACTTGCTCTGCTCTGTGCATAAGCTCAGTTTCTGTGCCGTTATTACAAATGAGTGCATCGGCATACTGAGCATAAAAGGAGTCATCCTTTTGGGCACTCATTCTTTTTTCCGCCTCTTTTTGTGAAATATTATCCCGAGATAGAATTCTCTCTTTTCGCACAGACTCATCTGCAATAACTGCAACTATTTTATCGCAAAGCATATGCGCTCCGCTTTCAATAAGGGTTGGCGCATCAAGCACGGTTATTTTATCAGAATATTCTGCAATTTTCTTTTTGATTGCGCTTAAAATTGCGGGGTGAGTGATTGAATTTAAAGCTTCAGTTTTTTGAGGGGTTTCAAAGGCACGAATAGCAAGCTCTCTGCGATTTAGAGAGCCGTCAGCTGAAATAATATCCTCTCCAAACGCCTTTGCAAGCTCTGAAAGAATCGGACTTCCCTTTTCAGTTATCTCTCTTGCAACCTTATCGCAGTCAACAATAGCAATACCATTTTTCTCTAAAAATCGAGAAACTGTTGATTTTCCTGCGCCTGTTTGACCTGTAAGACCAATAATCACAGCTCAATCACCTCAAATCCTGCTGCCTTAAACAGTCTGTTCGTGACCGCAAGGCCAACACCTTTACACTCAGGGCAGCGGGCATACACAGCTTTTGCGCCCATTTCATCTACTTTTCGCAGCGCATCAAAAAGGCGGCTTGCCTGCTCCTGCGAGTTTCCCTCTCTGCCATACTCAATGCAAGGGACAGAAAGGCGGTTTGCCTCACCGTCAAAGCACATAGCGACTATTCCCTCTTTTTGAGAAACAAAGCTGCAAAACTTAGAAAATTCTCCCTTTACAACATAAACGGGTGCTTTGGGAGCATAGTGCTTATATTTCATTCCCGGAGCGTTTACTACGGCATCGTTTGCAATACTTGAATGAACTGCGCGGTCTATTTCTATTTCTCCCAAAATCTCAGAAAGCTCCTCGGGGGTTACAAAACCAGGGCGAAGCAGGCGCGGTTTTTCACCCGCGAGCGAAATAACGGTAGATTCAACGCCGACATCGCAGCTATGGGAATTTAATATCATATCAATTCTGCCCGAAAGGTCAGAAATAACGTGCTGTGCCATTGTGGGGCTTGGACTACCCGAAAGATTTGCCGAAGGGGCGGCTATGGGCACTCCTGCCTCACGGATAAGTGCCTTTGCAATGGGGTCAGAGGGCATACGGATTGCGACAGTAGGCAACCCTGCGCTGACAACATCGGGAACAGTTTTGCTGCGTTTCATAATTATAGTAAGAGGTCCGGGCCAAAAGCGCTCAGAAAGCATCCTTGCGCGCTCATCAAACTCCTCTACAAGCGGATATATCATATCCATTGAATCGACGTGAACGATAAGGGGGTTATCCTGCGGTCTACCCTTTGCTTTGAAAATCTTTTTTACAGCATTTTCGCAAAGTGCATTTGCGCCAAGTCCGTAAACCGTTTCGGTTGGAAACGCGACAAGACCGCCGCTGATGATGATTTTAGCAGCTTGTCTTATGGTTTCTATATCATTTTGTGCGTCAAACGCATCTTTTATAATTGTGTTAATAAAAATCCCTTCTTTATTCCTCGACTGACATGGCGAGCTTTTCAGCCTGATCTGCGGTGTTGAGGGCTTCAATGATTTCGGTAATATCACCGTTCATAATATTTTCAATTTTATAGAGAGTAAGACCGATTCTATGGTCGGTAACTCTGCCCTGAGGGAAGTTATATGTGCGAATTCTTTCAGAGCGGTCACCGGTGCCGACCTGCAGCTTTCTCTGGCTGGCAATCTTATCAGTCTGCTCTCTTTGCTTTAGCTCGTAAAGCCTTGAGCGCAAGATTTTCATTGCCTTATCTTTGTTTTTATACTGGCTGCGTTCATCCTGACATTCTACAACAAGACCTGTCGGGATATGGGTAATACGAATTGCGGACTCGGTTTTATTAACGTGCTGACCACCTGCTCCGCCTGCACGGTAGGTATCTATCTGCAGGTCGGTAGGGTTAATGTCGATTTCGACATCCTCAACCTCGGGGAGAACAGCAACTGTAACGGTTGAGGTGTGAATTCTGCCACCCGCTTCTGTTTCGGGAACTCGCTGAACTCTGTGAACTCCGCTTTCAAATTTAAGGCAGGAATACGCTCCCTCACCTTCAATTCCAAAGCTGATTTCTTTATATCCGCCGAGCTCGGTGGGGTTTTCGTTTAGAATTTCGGTTTTCCAGCCGCGGGTTTCGGCATACATACTGTACATACGGAAAAGTGAATTTGCAAAAAGAGCTGCTTCTTCTCCACCCGCTCCGCCGCGAATTTCAACGATAACGTTTTTATCATCATTGGGGTCTTTGGGAAGGAGAAGGATTTTAAGCTCCTGAGAAATTTCCTCTATTCTGTCCCTGTTTTCCTCAAACTGCTGCTGAGCCATTTCGCGGAAATCCTTATCAAGTCCGCCCGCATCGAGAAGCTCTTTTGCCTCTTCCATATCGTTTTTGCAGCGGCAGTACTCCTCATATTTCTCAACTATGGGAGAAAGGGTTTTATACTCGCGCATAAGCGCAGCATATTTCTGATTATCCGATACCACCGCAGGGTCCATAAGGCTTTCCTTGATAGCCTCATATTTTTCAGCAATAGAGCCTAATTTCTGAAACATTTTATCATCCATTCTTTTTTATTCGGCGCTCTCAGGGCGCTCTATTTTTTTAATATTTTTTTCCGCTTTTGCGCGAGAAATCATAAATTCGTGTCCGCAGCCTTTGCATCTTAATTTAAAATCCATTCCTGAGCGCAGCACAACAAACTCACGGCTGCCGCAGGGATGAACTTTTTTCATTTGCAATATGTCATTTACTCTGACATCCATACAAATTCTCCTTTGCGAACAA
>JAXJQH010000063.1:0-3391 GCA_036311245.1 Oscillospiraceae bacterium
CAAAGTTTTTTCTTTGAATTTTCCATTTCAAATTCCTCCCGATTTATTTTTTGTCGACTTATTTTCAATATTCTAAAAGAAAAAATGCATTTTTTGAAAAAAAGACTTGTAATTTTTTTAAAAATTTGATATATTAATTTTTGTTAAAATGCAATGACTGAGAAAAGTAGTATGATTTAAGTTGCAAAGAGAGGCTTGCCTTGGCTGAAAGCAGGCTCAATCTTATTCCATATGAAGTTCCCTCACGAGCAGCCTCGCTGAAGCCAGAGTGGTTTTAGGCGGCGCCGGTTTGCACCGTTATATGCAAAAAGAGTGTTTGCTCTTTCATTTTATGCAGGGCAAAAAAGCGGGTGGTACCGCGGAAACCTATCTCAAGGCTTTCGTCCCCTTTTTCGGTTTATATGCCGAAAAGCGGGGATTTTTTTATTTTTGTAAATAACCGAGAAAGGATAAATAACTATGAAAGAACAGTTAATGCAAATTAAGCAGAATGCAGCTGCTGCTCTAAGCGCTGTGTCTGCCACTTCTGAACTTGAAGAGCTGCGTGTTCGCTATCTTGGAAAAAAAGGCGAGCTTACCGCTATCTTAAAGCAGATGGGCTCGCTTTCTCCTGAGGAGCGCCCCATTGTCGGACAGCTTGTTAATGAAGTTCGAAGCGAGCTTGAAGAGAGCATTTCCAAAAAAGGCGAGGAACTAAAGGGTGCCGCCATGGAACAGAAGCTGCGCGACGAGGCTATCGATGTTACTCTGCCGGGTAAAAAACAGGAGCTTGGTCACAAGCACCCGCTCACCCTTGTTCTCGATGACATAAAGCAGATGTTCCTCGGAATGGGCTTTGACATTGTAAGAGGCCCCGAGGTTGAAACCGATTATTACAATTTTGAGGCATTAAATATCCCTAAAGACCATCCTGCGCGCGACACTCAGGATACATTCTATATTACAGAAAACATTCTGCTTCGCACACAGACCTCCCCTGTTCAGATAAGAACAATGGAGCAAATGAAGCCTCCTATCAGAATTATTTCTCCCGGAAGGGTTTATCGTTCTGACGCTGTTGACGCCACTCACTCCCCTGTTTTCCACCAGATAGAGGGACTTGTTGTTGACAAGGGCGTTACAATGGCAGACCTTAAGGGAACTCTTGAGCTGTTTGCCAAAAAGCTTTACGGAGAGGATTCCAAGGTTCGTTTCCGTCCTCACCACTTCCCCTTCACCGAGCCTTCGGCTGAGGTTGATGTTATGTGCTTTAACTGTCAGGGCAAGGGCTGTAGCCTTTGCAAGGGTGAGGGCTGGATAGAAATTCTCGGCGCGGGAATGGTTCACCCCAAGGTTCTTTCAATTTGCGGAATTGACCCCGAGGAGTACAGCGGATTTGCATTCGGAATGGGTCTTGAAAGACTTGTTATGCGCCGCTATCAGATAGACGATATGAGAATGTTCTTTGAGAATGATATGAAGTTCTTAAGTCAGTTTTAATGGAAAGGAGTAACGACGATGAAATTATCTAAAAAATGGTTAAATGATTATGTCGCTTGCGACGCTGATAACAGAGACTTCTTTGAAGCGCTTACAATGTCGGGCTCCAAGGTTGAGATCTGGGAAACTGAGGGCGAGGAAATCAGCAATGTTGTTATTGGAAAAATTCTCAAAATAGAAAAGCACCCCGATGCTGACAAGCTTGTTGTATGTCAGGTTGAGGTGGGCAAAGAGGCTCCTCTGCAGATTGTTACCGGAGCAGACAATGTTTTTGAGGGCGCTATTGTTCCCGTTGCGCTCGACGGCTCTACTCTGCCAGACGGAGTAAAAATTAAAAAAGGGAAGCTCAGAGGTGTTGAGAGCGCGGGTATGCTCTGCTCCTTAAAAGAGCTTGGACTTACAGTTAATGATTTCCCTTATGCTATCGAAAACGGAATATTTATTATTGAGGAAGAATGCGAGATTGGTCAGGACGCAAAAGAGGCTCTTGGAATCGGAGATACAGTTTTTGATTTCGAAATTACCTCTAACCGACCCGACTGCCTTTCTGTTTTAGGTCTTGCACGCGAGGTTGCGGCAACATACGAACTGCCTCTTAACATAAAAGCACCCGAGGTTAAGGGCTGCGGCGGAGATGTAAATGAGCTTTTATCGGTCGAGGTTAAAAACACAGAGCTTTGCCCGAGATATACTGCAAAAATCGTTAAAAATGTTAAAATAGAGCCGTCTCCCCGCTGGATGAGAGAAAGGCTCCGTGCTCACGGAGTTCGTCCTATCAACAATTTAGTTGATATTACAAACTTTGTTATGCTTGAATACGGTCAGCCGATGCATGCTTTTGACCTTCGCTATATAAATGATGGCAAAATCGTCGTCAGAAACGCTGTAAAGGGCGAGAACATTACAACTCTTGACGGAATTGAGCGCGAGCTTTCACCCGAAATGCTTGTTATTGCCGACAGCAAAGCTCCCGTTGCAGTTGCGGGTGTTATGGGCGGCGAATACAGCGGAATTATGGATGACACCAACACTGTTGTTTTTGAGTCTGCGGTATTTTTAGGTTCAAGTGTCCGCAAGACTGCCAAAAAGCTTGGTATGCGCACCGAGGCTTCGGGCAGATTTGAAAAGGACCTTGACAGACAGAACACCCTGCCCGCGCTCCTGAGAGCCTGCGAGCTTGTTGAAATGCTGGGTGCCGGTGAGGTTGTTGACGGAGTTATTGATGTTGACAACTCCTGCAAGGAACCTATTAAAATTAAGCTTGAATGTGATTTCATAAATAATTTCCTTGGAATCAATCTTTCTTGTGATGAGATAATCAAATATCTCGAGCGAGCAGGCTTTACTGTTCAAAACGGTAACGTTATTGTTCCGAGTTTCCGCACAGACGTAGCTCACAAGGCCGACCTTGCGGAAGAGGTTGCCCGTTTCTACGGATACAACAACATTCCCTCTACAACCATTCGCGGAACTGCAAAGGGCTCTCTTACCGACAGGCAGAAATTTGACAACAAGGTTTCTGAAACCATGCGCGCCTGCGGACTTTCAGAAATACTCACCTATTCCTTTGTAAGTCCCAAAACCTTGGATAAGCTCTGTATCCCCGAAAACAGCGATCTGAGAAATCCTGTTAAGATTTCTAACCCCTTGGGTGAGGACACCAGCATTATGAGAACCTCTACCCTTTCCTCTATGCTGGAAATTCTCTCTAAGAACTACAACAACCGCAATCTCTCTGCAGGTCTTTATGAAATCGCGGCTGAATACAAAAACAAGGGCGCTGAGGTTCAGCCCGATGAATACGATGTTCTGACACTTGGAATGTACGGTGAGGGCGTTGATTTCTATTCTATAAAGGGTGTTATGGAGTCACTTGTTGACATTCTTAATATAAAGGATATTACCTTTACAG
>JAXJQH010000064.1:0-21731 GCA_036311245.1 Oscillospiraceae bacterium
GCTCACCGTCGCTGTCGATGTACTCCTGAGAATTGTTTGCGGTGGGGAAGATGGCGATGTAGTGCTCGCCGTCGTCAGTGTCAAGTTCGTCTAAAAGCTCAAACTCGTGCTCCACTCCCTCTTCGTCGATAAGGGTGAGGATCTCGGGTCCAAATCCCATTTCTTCCGGCATAGTTAAAACTTCCTTTCGGATAAATTTCTTTTGTGTACCTATATTTTACAATATCGATACCGACAAGTCAACAGCAAAATGTTGCCAGATGCTCTCTTTTCGTGCGTCGATATTTTATATTATGCGACAAAATAGCAAAAAAACACTCGTAAACTGCCCAAACAGACCGCATAAGCCGACATTTTAATCGGCGTTTGACATTTTGCATAAAAATTTTTTAAAAAGTTGAAAAAAACTATTGACAATATAAATAAAGTATGTTATTATATAATCGAAGAGAGATGAAAAAAGAAAACAAAAAAGTGAAGGAGGAGAGTCAAGTGGTAATTGAAATGTGTACTCTCAGAATAAGGAGCATTCAGAAAAACTAAAAGGATGGAGTGAGTCCAATGTACTATTCACTTTTTTGAGAAAATCGAAAGAGGTGAGTCCAAAGATTTAGAAAGTTTTAGTCATTTAAATAGATAATTTAAAAAATCAATATAAATTAAAATAGACAAGCAGGCAGTTTTTAGCTGCCTGCTTTGTTTTTTGACTATACTATTATTCTGAAAGGAGCGCTATAAGGGTGCTTTTGTCGCCTGTAAGGGCAGTGAGTATAGCAGCGTAAACCAAAGCGGGGTCGTCTAAAAATCCATCCCTCGCCATCTCGGCTTGCAGCCGCTCGGGGAAGTAAAGCTTAAGCTTGCAAAGCGGCTCGGGCATACCGGGGACCTCAATGGAAAGAAAATATCCCCCGTTTTCCGAAGCGGTTACAGTAACATTGTTTTCTTTTGCGTTTTGCTTGTATGATAAAACCTTGAGCGCGGATCTTACAACGCGGCTTCTAAGGCTCATTGAAAGGGAGGATTCAAGGTCAACCACCAAGGCGGCGCCGTTTTCGGATATTTTGTAGAAATCCTCTCCCGTATCGTCGGTAAATTTTTCAATGTGACCTGCGTCCAATAGCTCGCCCATTGCGCTTTCGTATTCGAAATAGTTCACAAGCTGTTCGGATTGGATAATATCTAAAAGGACTTCAGCAGAAATAGGTGTTTTAAGGCTGTTTAAGAGATAACACAGCATAACCTTGATATCAAAAATGGTGGTAGGACCGCCAACCTTAACATTTTGCAAAAAGGGTTTTCGCCTCTCCATAGTAATCTCCTTTTTTGTATTATAAAAAACTCGCAGCAAAAGCGCCGCGACTGTAATTATGATACCACCCCGAAAGACGATTGTCAACCGCACAAAAAATAAAACCTCGCTGCGAGCAGCGAGGTTTTTTACTTTAGATGTGTTTGTCAAATACGGGCCATGAGATATCAGCATAAAATCTGTGGCCGGCATCTCCGATAACGTGATGGCAGTTTTCGGGAGCGCCCGCAGCAGTGTAAATGTTTTTAACGATTTCAAAGCCTTTTTTGGCGGCATCAATGGGGAAATCGTGGTCGGTAAGACCGCTTACAATAATCAGCGGACGGGGAGCTATGAGCATTGCAAGGTCAGGCATTTCCATAAATTTTGAAATTTCGGGAACATAGTTGCAGGAACAATGATGCTTGGAAAGAATAGCATTTTCGTAAATGTTAAATGCGCAGGAAGGCATAGCAACCTTGATTCGAGGTTCAAGAGCGGTAGCGTGATATGTAGTAGTACCGCCACCCGAGTTGCCCATAAGACCAATGCGGTCCATATCGACATCCTCGAATTTTTCGAGCGCATCAACAAGGCACATAACATCGTGAATTCGCTCACCCTGAGGAGTGCGGCCTGTCATAAAGCAGGTCATAGTATAGTGATGGCATATACTGGGCTTATTGATAGTGCTTTTAAGCTCGCCAAAGCCACGTTGCTCCATACAAACAGCTATGTATCCGCGCATTACAATCTGCAGAGCGAAATCGCGGTCACCGCTGCTTATTAATTCGGCATCCTCTTCATAGACAGCTCTGCCCATAGAAATGTGCATTCCTGTGGAGTGTCCCTGCAAGCAGATAACGGTGGGAAGCTTTTCTCCCTTTTTGTGTCCTTTGGGAATAAACATATGGCAGGGAACAAGGAAATTAGGCTCGGTTTCTACGGTGAAACGAATTTCGTCAAATCTCTCGTCCTCGTCCCTTTCCCATTCAATGGTGGGAACCGCCTTAAAATTCTTTTCAGGCATTTTAAGAAGCTCGATGTATTTTTCGCGTATAGCCTTTTTCTGATCGTCTAAGTTTCTGTTAACATCAAAAGAATAGGGCTTTGGGTAAACTGCAGAAATCGCATGATGCAGCGTATCAACATTGTGTGTCATTTCAAAAACCTCCACTGTGTGTTTTACATTATTATAGCTTTTAAAAAAAATAAAGTCAATAAAAAAACTGCAAATACTCAAGGCATTTGCAGCTTTTAGTGTTATTCATTTTCTTGTGTTTCAGTATTTTCGGGTTCTTCGGATTTTGTTACCTGCTCAGGTGTTTTTATCTCAACAAAGCCCTTTTCCATAAGAGAAACAAACTCTGCCTGATCCATTTTTTCGTGCTCTAGAAGATACTCGGCAACAAGCTTTAGTTTATCCATATGCTCATTTAAGATATCAAGCGCCTGCTTGTAAGCGCTGTCGATAATTGAGCGAACCTCTTTGTCTATCTCAAATGCAACTGTTTCTGAGTATCCGCGGGATTGCGAAATATTTCTTCCGAGAAAAACCTCTCCGCCCTCGTCGTGTCCGTAAACCATAGTACCAAGCTTTTCAGAGAAACCGTATTTGGTAACCATAGCCTT
Source organism: Oscillospiraceae bacterium (assembly GCA_036311245.1). Lineage (GTDB taxonomy): Bacteria > Bacillota > Clostridia > Oscillospirales > Ruminococcaceae > SIG578. Next base: position 2,921 of record JAXJQH010000064.1, read on the forward strand.
GGCAATAGCGGTAGCACGCTCCATATCATTTGAGGCGCCCGTGCAGATGTCCTCCTGAGTAAGAGCCTCTGAGGCGCGGCCGCCAAGCAGACCGACAATGGTTTCACGCATTTCGCGGCGGGACATATGGGTTTTATCCTGCTCGGGCAGCGACATAGTAAAGCCTGCCGCCATTCCGCGCTGGATAATGGAAATGTGATGAACTGGGTCCTGAGTTTCAAGATGGTACATACAAAGCGCGTGACCTGCCTCATGATAGGCGGTAATGCGGTTGTCCTTTTCGGTAACCTTGCGCGATTTTTTCTCTGTTCCCGCAACAACCTTTATGGTAGCCTCTTCAATATCCGCCTCGGTAATGGCTCGGCGCTCGTTTCTTGCAGCGAGCAGAGCAGCCTCGTTCATAAGGTTTTCAAGGTCAGCTCCCGTAAAGCCTGTGGTGGAGCGGGCAATAACCTTAAGGTCAACATCGGGCGCAAGGGGTTTACCCTTAGAGTGTACCTTCAGTATTTCCTCCCTGCCCTTAACATCGGGGTAGCCTACAACTATCTCACGGTCAAATCTTCCGGGACGAAGCAGAGCAGGGTCTAAGATATCGCGGCGGTTGGTCGCTGCGATAACGATAACTCCCTCGTTAACACCAAATCCGTCCATCTCTACAAGTAGCTGGTTTAAGGTCTGCTCTCTCTCGTCGTGTCCGCCGCCGAGACCCGCGCCTCTGTGACGGCCAACTGCATCAATTTCATCAATAAATATAATGCTTGGCGAGTTTTTCTTTGCCTGCTCAAAAAGGTCACGCACACGCGATGCGCCGACACCGACATAAAGCTCAACAAAGTCCGAACCCGAAATGGAGAAGAAAGGAACACCTGCCTCGCCTGCAACTGCGCGGGCAAGTAGGGTTTTACCTGTTCCCGGAGGTCCCATAAGCAAAACGCCCTTAGGGATACGCGCTCCAAGGTCATTAAACTTTTTTGGGGATTTTAAGAAATCCACTATTTCGGCAAGCTCCGCCTTTTCCTCGTCAGCGCCTGCAACATCCTTAAAGGTTGTGGGTCTGCCCGACTTGGCATTGGCAATTTTTGCTTTTCCAAATGAGGGACCTCTGCCGCCGCCCAAACCACCGTCCTGCATGCGGCGCAGTATTATAAAGTAGAATACCGCCATACCGCCAAAGAGCAGAATATATGGGAGAAATGACACCAGTATAGACGGCTGCGAGGGGCGCTCGTAATCAATTCGAATTCGCTCCTCTGCAGGTTTACCGTTGTTGTAAGCCTCAACATAAGGGTCGATGTCCTCTAAAAAGAGGGAAATGCTCGGCAGAGCATAGGTGAGCTTGTCGCTACCCAGTTTTTCGTCCTTTTCTCTGAGAACAATAGAAACATTGTTCTTTTTAAAGCTGACGGTGTACTCCTTGACCTGATTATTCTCAAAATAGGAGATAACCTGATCGTATTTCATTGTTTTTTGCTTAGGCATCATCTGCCAGAAGCCCCATATCAGGGCGAAAATAGTGACAACAGTCAGTATAACACCCGTTATGTTGCGTTTTTTCATTGAGCTTTTACCTCCGATGGGTTATTTTTCGTAAACTTTTGGTTTTAAAACTCCGACTGAGGGGAAATTGCGGTATTTTTCATTAAAGTCCAGTCCGTAACCGACAACAAACTCGTCGGGAATATCAAAGCAGAAATAATCTGCTTTGATATCAACCTTTCTGCGGGAAGGCTTGTCAAGCAGCGTTGCAATGCGGATGCTGCGTGTTCCTCTCTGCTCCAAAAGACCCTTAATGTAGCTTAAGGTCATTCCGCTGTCAAGGATATCCTCAACAATAAGAACATCGTAGCCGTGAAGGTCTAAATCCAAGTCCTTGACAATCTTGACAACGCCCGAGGTTTTAACTCCGCTGCCATAGCTTGAAACAGCCATAAAGTCAATTCTTGCGGGAATGGTAATGGCACGCATAAGGTCTGCCATAAAGACAACCGAGCCTTTGAGAATACTGACCATAAGGAGATTTTTGTCAGCATAATCTCGGCTAATCTGAGCGCCAAGCTCGGCTACCTTTTGTTTGATTTCCTTTTCGGTTAAAAGGATTTTCAGAATGTCATTTTTCATCTTTTTATTCTCCGTCGTTTTTTACGTCCTTTGAAATTTCAATAAATAGGATATTTTTTGTCTTTTCGGTAACTGCGCCCGCGCAGCTAAGTCCGATACCCTCAGCCCACAAAACACACTCCTTCGAGGCCAACACAGGTATTATATCCCTTTTGTCAATGGGAATTTTTGCCTCATTAAAAAGTTTTTTTAAAGTTTTTGTAACTTTTCTTGGAAAAAGCGCGATTTTATCGCCGCTTTTTCTCGGACGAAATACAAAACCGCTGTCTATTATATCATAGTCAATACAGTTTTTTAAACTACTTTTTGAAAATTCTTTTATTTTTTCAAATTCAGAGCGCTCAATTAAAGAAAGCTTTAAAATTCTGCCATCAGGGAGAGGGTGTGCGCCTAAACAAGCGGGTATTTCATATTCTGCCTTTTGAGGCTTTGCCTGCCCTTTAAGCCCAATGACACTGTCCCTGCAGACAATAAATGTGTCCTTTTTAACATTTATGCAAAAATCGCCGTTTTCTGCCGCGGCAAGAATTTCATCGACTGTCTTTTTTTGAAGCATAACATTATTTTCTGTAAATAGCTTTGCGATTATTCTGCGCCGCAGTGCTTTATCTGCTTTTAAAAATAAATTTCTATCAATTCCGCCGTTTTTTGAAATGGCAGCATAAAGCTCATCGCTTTTTTCTTTTATAAAATGAGAGTCCTCTCTAGAAAGCTCGGTTAAATTCTGCACCGCCGCCTCAAAAGAGGGATTGAGCTTTTTTAATGCGGGAATAATTTCTGCTCTTATAAAATTTCGGGTGTAGGCAGTGTCAGAATTTGTGCTGTCGGTAATGTACTTCTGAGATATAGAGGCAAGAAAATATTCAACCTCATTGCGCGTACATTCTATAAGCGGCCTGATAATATTTCCTCTGATCGGTGCTATTGAAGCAAGTCCCGCAGGAGAAGTGCCTCTCGCAAGGTTGAAAATCAGCGTTTCGCTGCAGTCGCTTAAGGTGTGCGCCGTTGCAATTTTAGCGCCGCCGAGTTTTTTTGCCGTTTCATCAAAAAAGCCGTATCGCACATCTCTACCGCACTCTTCAAACCCAATGCCGCGCTCTTTTGCAAGGCTACTTATATCACAGCGCAAAAGGTAAAAGGGAAGAGCGTTTTTATCGCAAAAATCGCGCACAAAATTCTGGTCTCGCTCGGCTTCCTCGCCCCGTAAAAGGTGATTTACGTGGCAGACCGAAATAGAAAGCGAATATTCCTCTTTGATTTCTAAAAGAAAGCAGAGCAGCGCCATTGAATCAGCGCCGCCCGAAACCGCTGCAATAACCCTGTCGCCGCGCTCGAGCATATTAAAGCGGCGCAGGGTAGAGAGTGCTTTACTGTTCATCTTTTAAATATCCTAAGGTTGAGAATTTGGTGTACTGTCCGTCCCAATGGAACTGAATAGTTTTGGTTTCGCCGTGTCTGTTTTTTGCAATCTTGCAGTTGACTATGTAGCTGCTGCTCATTGAAGCTGCGCTCTGCTGAGCCTGCTGATTGTTGTCGCCACTGTCATTTTCGCGGTAAAGCATCAAAACAATATCGGCATCCTGCTCAATAGAGCCTGATTCTCGCAGGTCTGAGAGCATAGGCTCGGGGTTTTTCTCAGATGCACGGCTGAGCTGAGAAAGAACAACAACGGGAACATTTAAATCACGCGCCAAAATCTTAAGGTCTCTTGTGATTGCAGAAACCTCGTTAACTCGGCTGTCATATTTCTTTGCAGAGGTCATAAGCTGCAGATAGTCAACAATAACAAGCCCGAGATTATCAACTCGCCTGAGCTTTGCTCGCATATCTGCAATGTTTATGCTTGATGTGTCATCGATGTAAATAGCAGAGGAGGAAAGTGTTCCCGATGCCTCTGCAAGGTCAGTCCACTGCGAGTCCTCAAGCTGACCAACTCGAAGCTGGGTGTTGGGAATTCTTGCAGTAGAGGAAAGCATACGCATAACAAGCTGTACCTTGGACATCTCAAGGCTGAAAATAGCAACGCTCTTTCCCGAACGCTCGCCAACGTGGGCGGCAATATTCAGCGCAAGACTGGTTTTACCGACACCGGGGCGCGCCGCAATAATAATGAGGTCAGGCTTGTTAAGTCCATTTGTGGCGCGGTCAAGGTCGGAAAAGCCCGAGGACAGTCCCAAAAGACCGCCCTGACTTTCGCGCGAAAGCCTCTGAAGGTCGTCATATGTGCTGACAATGACATCAGAAATATGTACAAGTCCCGTAGAATCCTTGCCCTGACGGATTTCGTATATTCTCTGCTCGGCGTGGTCTAAAAGGTCCTTGGCGTCAAGACCCTCGTTTGCCCTGCGGCGAATATCCCCCGAAACCTCAATAAGACGGCGGACATAGTGTCGCTCGCGAATTATTTTTGCATATTCATCAACGTTCTTGGTTGTGGGAACAACCTGAACAAGCTGTGTCATATAAAGCTTGGCCTGCTCGTCACTATCAAAAATATGTTCGCCTCTTGCCTTGCCGAGAACTGTTATAAAGTCCATCGTTTCTCCTGCCGAGAACATAGAAAGCATCAGTGAAAAAAGCTCGCGGTGCTGCTGTTTGTAAAAGCAGTCAACCGTGACATATTCAAGAACAGTCGGCATACAGGTGGGGTCTAAAAGCAGAGCGCCGAGAACCGATTGCTCCGCTTCTAAATCAAAAGGAAGCTGCTCAAAGCTGTCATTGAAAGCATCCATTTTTATTCCTCCAAAATTTTTTTAAACGATTTAAGGTTGCAAAATGCTTTTTGCAAACTCAGATATTTTTTTAAACTGTGCCGCCCCTATTATTGGAAAGCTCTGGCAGCACAAAAGCTTTTCCTGTGAAAGAGAAAATGCCAAGGGAAGCACAAAAGCCCCCGCTTCTTTAAATGCCCGATTTTTTAAAAATGAAAGCGTGGTATCGTCAACCTCGCTTTGTATAAAAAGCGGCAAAACAACGGTTTTGAGCGGCTTTTTGCGGTCATCGTAAAAAGCGGCGCTCAGCGCATATGCTGAAAGCTTTCGGCAAAGCTTATCTGTTGCGCTCATTCCGTTTATAATATAGCAAAACACCCGCATATCATCAAGAGAGGATTTTTTTGGCGCAAAGAGCATCTTAAAGCTGTCTTTAGAAATAGAGATGTACTCGCTCTTTAGAAAATGCTCCTCAATTTTTGCACAGTATCTCTGATACTCCATAAACTCTCCTTACAGCTCGCAAACTGTGACCTTAAGGCTTGCAACAATGCCCGAATAAAGCTTTATGGGAACGGTAAAGGTTCCGAAAGCCTTGATGTCTGAATCCAAAACGATTTTTTTCTTGTCGATATCAAGTGAAAGAACATTCTTTATTTCACCTGCTATCTCCTTAGAGGTAACAGAGCCGAAAAGTCTGCCACCGCTTCCTGCCTTTGCTTTAATGGTAATATTTGCAGCATCGAGCTTTTTCTTTTGCTCCTCTGCGGCAGCGCGCAGCTCTTTTTCATGGTGCTCCTTTGAGGCGAGCGCGTTGTTGTATTCGTTCATTGCCTGCGCATTAGCTTCAACTGCAAGACCCTTGGGGAAAAGAAAGTTTCTTGCATATCCGTCAGAAACATTGATAATTTCGCCTTTCTTTCCGTTTCCCTTAACATCTGCTTTTAAAATAACCTTCATTTTGTTTACCTCCTATTTTTGCGTCGATGCGTTTTCTTTAAAATAACTGTCAATAGCCTCAAGCAGCATTTCCCTTATGGGGGCGCAACTCTCTGCCTTTATTTGTGCGCCTGCCATAGTCAGGTGTCCGCCGCCGCCTAATTTTTCCATAATAAGCTGAACATTAACAGCTCCAAAGGAACGGGCGGAGATAGAAACCACTCCGTTTCTTAAGTACATAACAAAGGATGCAGAAACATTTTGTATTCTCAGAAGCTCATCAGCCGTTTGAGGAACGGCTAAAAGCAGCTCGTCTGTAAATTCATCCTGAAAAGAGATGGCGCAGCCGCGCACTATCTCAGCCGCCGAAATAAGCTTTGCTCGCTGATGATAGGTTTCGATGTTGCTTGCAAACCAGTGATTAACCTTAACAAGGTCAGCACCTGCGCGTCTTAAATATGCTGCCGCCTCAAATGTGCGAACACCCGATTTAATAATGAAATTCTTGGTGTCCAGCATAATTCCCGAAAGCAGCGCCTCAGCCTCAAACTTGGAAACCTTTGCGTTGTCCCCGAAATACTGAACAAGCTCGGTAACCATCTCACTTGCCGATGAAGCGCTGGGCTCGTGGTAGAATATAACCGAATTGTCAATGAAATTTACCATTTTGCGGTGATGGTCTATAACAACAATGTCAGAAGCCTTTGAAAGCAGCTCGGGACACTCAACAAAATCGGGGTTGTGGGTGTCTAAAACCACAAGTAAAGTTTTTTTAGAAATCGCTCCCGTCGCCTGAGATGGAGATATGAATGCGTTTTCCATTCCGTTTGCGGATAGATAATCTATAAGGTCGCGGGAAAGGTTCTTCTCGCGGTCAATGCAAATGTGAACAGGCTTGGAAACCGAGGTTATTGCCTTGTAAAGACCGACAGCAGCTCCCAGACAGTCAAAATCTGCCATTTTGTGACCCATCAGTATAACATTGTCACTTTCAAGCACAAGCTCGCGCAGGGCAGATGAAATCATTCTTGAGCGAACCTTTGCTCTCTTTTCAACACCCTTTGAAAGTCCGCCGAAAAATTCAAAGCCGTGCGCGCTTTTAATAGCGGCCTGATCGCCACCGCGACCGAGCGCCATATCAAGCGCCTGCCGCGCCATAATGTCGGATTCCTTGAGTGTGCCCGCGTCCTGCCCGATGCCTATTGAAAGTGTGGCGTAAAGGCGCTCGGTAGAAACGGTTTTGTGAATTTTATCAAGAATACTGAACTTGTCTTCGATAAAGTGCTTTAAATGCTGGTTGTCAATTATCGCAACAAAACGATCCTTTTCTATTTTGCGGAAAAATCCGTCAGACTCTGTGACAAAAGCCTTTTCCAGAGCTGATTCAATGCGGCTTACAAGAAAATTTTTCTGACTTCCGTTTGCGCTGTCCATAAGCTCGTCGTAGTTATCAATCAGAATATGAACAACAGAGGGCTTTTTGCGGGCAAACTCTGCCGCCTCGTTTTTAAGCGCAGTATCGTCAACAAAATAGTAAATGGTAAAGCTCTGCTTTTGGCTCTCGGTTTTGTAGGAGAATGTGGTGTACTTGTGCTCGCCGCAGAAAAGCTGTCCTGCGGCGCGGTCAGAAAACTGAAACTTTTCAGAGAAAAAGTCGCCCAGAATATTTTCGCCGCCGAGAACCTCAATGGAAAATTTGTCGTTATACCAGACAAATTCATCCTCCTCGTTTACAATGCAAACGGGCATAGGAACCTGCGAAAGAGCATCTCTGTTTTCGGGAGAGAGCCTTAATGACATATCGGATAAAAATGAAAATGCCTCTCTTTTAATGAGCTTTGAGTAGATAATGAACACAGCAAAAGAGACCGTTGTAACGGCGAGCTCAATAAAGGATGCCGTTGTGCTGTAAAAAGCAGTTACAACAGAAAAAACAAATGCAATTATAAATAATCCGATAAGCGAAATGTTAAAAAGATTTCTGCCCTTTTTCATGATGTCGGCCTCCCGAAGTTTTATGCGTTAATAATGATAGGCAGTATCATTGGGTGACGCTTGGTTTTCTGGAACACATATGATGCCAGAGCCTCGCGCACATTTGTTTTTATCATAGGCCAGTCTATGCTGCCTGAGCGAAGCGAATTTTCAATAGCGTTTTTGGCAACCTCGCGTGCGCTGTCCATAAGCTCCTCAGACTCTCTTACATAAACAAAGCCTCTTGAAATAATGTCGGGTCCCGAAACGAGCCTTCCTGTAGCACTGCTGATAGCCGCCGCAACTATGATAAGTCCGTCCTCTGCAAGATGCTTTCTGTCGCGCAGAACGATGCTGCCGACATCGCCGACACCAAGCCCGTCAACAAGAACCTTGCCTGCTTGAACGGTTTCCTTAAAGCAGATTTTATTCTCGCTGAGTTCAATAACCTTTCCAAGGTCAGAAATGACAATGTTCTCAGGGGGTATGCCCATGTTCTCTGCTATCTGTGCGTTTTTGCAAAGATGCTTGTATTCGCCGTGAACGGGAATATAAAATTTAGGCTTAACAAGACCAATCATAAGCTGAAGCTCGTTTTTGCAGGCGTGTCCTGAAACGTGCACTTCATACATCTTTTCGTAGATAACCTCGGCGCCAAGCTTCATCAGCTCGTTAATGACCCTGCCGACAAGCTTTTCGTTGCCGGGGATTGGGGTTGCCGAAATTATGATAAAGTCATTTGAGTTTACCGAAACCTGCCTATGGTCTCCCGAGGACATTCTCGAGAGCGCCGACATAGGCTCGCCCTGACTTCCCGTGGTAACAATAACCATCTCGTCAGCTCTCAGACGGCTTGCCGAGTCTATATCAACAAGAATATTTTCGGGAACTGTGAGATATCCAAGCTCAATAGCCGTTTCAACGGTGGCAATCATACTTCTGCCAGAAACAGCAACCTTTCTGCCATACTTTTCGGCAACATCGATTATCTGCTGAATTCGGTGAATGTTTGAGGCAAAGGTTGCGATAATAATGCGCCTGCCCTCAGCTCTCTGAAACAGCGGCTCGAAGGACTCTCCAACGTGCCTTTCGCTGTCGGTATATCCGGGGCGCTCGGCGTTGGTAGAATCGGTCATAAGAGCGAGAACTCCCTCACTGCCGATTTGCGCAAAGCGGGCTAAATCTATCATTCCGCCCTCAATGGGGGTGTAGTCCACCTTAAAGTCACCCGTATGAACAATAGTTCCGACGGGTGTGCGGATTGCAAAACCGCAGGCATCGGGAATAGAGTGGTTTACATGAATAAACTCGGCGCTCATACAGCCAAGGCGCACCACCGAACCATTAGACACAACATTGAGCTTTGCGCTGCCGAGTAATTTGTGCTCTGCAAGCTTGTTCCCAACAAGACCTATGGTAAGCTTTGTTCCGTAGATAGGAATGTTTATAGATTTTAAAAGATAGGGCAGCGCGCCGATGTGGTCCTCGTGTCCGTGGGTTAAAATTATGCCTCGAATTTTGTCGGCATTCTTTATAAGATAGGTGAAATCGGGCAGAACAACGTCAATTCCCAGCATCTCATCATCAGGGAATGCAATTCCGCAGTCAAGAACAATAATGTCGTTCTGATATTCAAAAACAGTTAGGTTTTTGCCGATTTCGTTAAGTCCGCCGAGCATAATTATGCGAAGCGGTGCGGCGGGTGACTTAGGACGCCTCGAAACAGCCTTTTTTGCGGGAACAGTATAGCTGTGAGAGCTGCTCTGAGCCTGATTTTTTCCCTTTTTCTGCTGACTCTTTCCCTGGGCTTTTTCTCTGCGCTCGCCCTGAGCCTTCTTTTTGGTGGCAGAGGCTCTGTTAAAGGACTTTTTAGGAGCTTTAGCCTTGTAGCGCTCGGGAGAGCTGCCGCTTTTTTGCTTTTTTGTAATTTCAGTAGTTGGCACTATAAATATAACCTCCGTTTAGAAATTCGGCTCGCCCTTTGCGGAAAAACGCGCAGCCGCAGCTTGGCTTGCCGTATATGTAAAATTAAGTTTAGGTTCAAAAGAGTATACTACTACATCTTAATATCAGTTTATTATACTATATAAAGAAAAATTAGTCAAGAATACACGCTTCATTATTAACATAAAACTACGCTTTATTCAAAAATAAAAAGCGCGGTAAAAAAACAAAGCAGAGCAAAATTTGCTCTGCTTTGAAATTATTTCAGGCAATATCCTGCATTTCATCTGAGGGCGTCGGACTTATCACATCGTCAGGAAGCGGCAAAGGCGGAGTCTGCTGCTGTGAAGATGTGCTGGTATCGGTGATGTTACTTTCGGGTTCAGTTTGGGGTTGCGAGGAGCTTTGCGGCTCTGCGATTGTCGGAACAGAGGCGGTGTCGCTGCTCTCCTGCGAGGAGCTTTCACTGCTTGTTTCTGTGGCTGCTTCAGAAGAGCTTTGCTCGCTTGAGGTAAGGGTGCTTTGAGTATCCTCAGAAGAAGAGGTAGAGGCGCTGCTGCTTATATCGCCGAGATTAGGCATAGTAACCTTGGAGGTGGTGGAAACCTGAGGGGCAGGCGGGGTTATCGCTCCGATTTTGGTAAACTCGCCGCTGCTCTTTATGGGGTGTGTGAGAATGTAATTAAAAACCGCCTCATAGCCCTTTCGGCTTAAATGTATTCCGTCACCCGAAAACTCGCGCTGCAGAAAACCATTCTCGTCGGTAAGCTTTTCGTAGGTGTGCAAAAAGTAGCAACCTTCCTCGTTTGCAAGCTCGGAGAGCTTTTGGTTTGCGTAAGCAATATATCGATTGCAGTTAGGCTTTCCGTTGTTGATTGCCCAATTTTCTGTAACGGGGAATATAGACTGAATTACTATAACACTGTCGGGAGATGCCTTTTTTATTTTCATAAGCAGCGCTCTGTAGTTATCGTAAAACGAATCGGCTTTGTAGTTGTAAATGGCGTTAATTCCAAGTGTTACATAAATTTTTCCCGGTTTTGCCATTTCGAGCGCATCTGAAATGCTGTAGCCTTGTGTTTTTGAGGTGTAAACGCATTTTGACGTAAGTGCCGTTCCCTGATGCAGACCGATTTTTGCAAAAACGTGGTTAAAGCTAAGATATCCGTATGATGCCATACCGTAGGTTATTGAATCGCCAACCATAACGGCATCATCAAAATAATCCCAGTTCTCAGCTCTGTCTGTTTCTGCTATAGCGCCGCCGATTTGCGCAGAGTGACCCACCTGAGAAAGACCGCCTAAGGAAATGCCCGAGTGCCAGTCAAATCCCGACAGGAAAATGGCTGTCGTTCCAAACACGATAAGCAAAGCGCAGACAATAATTGTGGAAATCAGTGACTGTCTGCTTGTTTTATTCTTTGTTTGTTTGTTACTCATAGCTTCATCTCTTGAATTAAAATTTACCGCAATATTTTAGCACAGATTTTTGTAATATGCAAATTTATTTTACATTTAGCTTTTGTAAAGCCGAAAACTAATATTCCAAAAAGCATTTAAACGATAAAACCGCCGCCTAAAACGGCGTCGCCGATATAAAAAACAGCCGACTGTCCAGGAGCGGGAGCAGATGCGGGGCGGTCAAAGGAAACCTTAATCCTGCCGCCGCTAATCGGGGTTAAAAGCGCGCTTTGAGGGCGTGCTGCAGAGCGGATTTTTACATCTGCACAAATAGGCTCGCAAAGACCCTCTGTGAGCATAAACCGACAACCCTCGACCTCTATTTCGCTTTTCATCTGACCGCCTGCATAGGTAAGGTAAACTGCATTGGTCTGTGGGTCTATCCTGTTTACAAAAACGGGCTGACCGAGCGAAATTCCAAGTCCCTTTCGCTGCCCGACTGTGTAGTGAATGATACCCTTGTGCCGAGCTATGGGCGCGCCTTCGGGAGAAATAAAATCTCCCTCGGGGGATTTTCCGCTGTATGCTTCAATGTAAGTTGAATAGTCACCGTCGGGGATAAAGCAGTTTTCCTGACTGTCGGGAGCGTCTGCGCAGAAAAGCGAAAGCTGTGCTGCCTTTTTTCTCACATCGTCCTTAGAGAATTCGCCCAGCGGCAAGATGAGGCGGGAGAGAATATCCTGCGAAAGGCGGTAGAGCATATAAGATTGGTCGCGCGCCGCCGATGCCGCCTTTTTAATAAAGAAACGACCATTCTCAAAGCCTACCCTTGCATAATGTCCAGTTGCAATATAGTTACATCCCTCGCGGTCAGCTACTTCTTTCAGATATTTAAACTTAATAAGAGGGTTGCAAATAACACATGGGTTTGGGGTTTTTGCATTTTTGTAATCATTTATAAAAGGCTCTATAATCAGCTTTTTAAACTCATCTCTTAAATCCAAAACTGTGATGGGAATGTCAAGGTCGGCAGCAGCCTTTTTTGCTGCAAAAACGGTATCGGTATGCGCATCAGACATCTGCATAACAACAGAGCAAACGCAATAGCCCGCCTCTTTTAAAAGCTCGGCACAAACCGAGGAGTCAACTCCGCCCGAAAGCGCCAGCATAACTGTTTTTTTGCCTGACATTTTAAAAACTCCCTTCGGTTTTAAAGATTTTTATAGAAAGAAACGGCAAGCGCATCGCACCGCTCGTTATAGGGGTGACCTGCGTGTCCTTTGACCCAGACAAGGGCCACCTTGTGCACTTCAAAAAGCGAGAGCAGCTTGTCCCAGAGGTCGGGATTTAAGGCGGGCTTGTTATCGCTCTTTTTCCAGCCTCGGCTTTTCCAGGAGGCTGCCCAGCCCTTGGAGATGCCGTCAACAAGATACTTTGAGTCGGAATAAAGCGTAACCTCGCAAGGCTCACGGAGCGCAGAAAGCCCTTCGATAGCTGCGGTAAGCTCCATGCGGTTGTTGGTAGTTTCCATTTCGCCGCCGCAAAGCTCTTTTTCGTATTCTCCGTATTTTAAAATGGCTCCCCAGCCGCCTGGACCGGGATTGTTAGAGCAAGCTCCGTCTGTATAAAGCTCAATCTTTTTCATAAACGCCGCCCCTATTTTTGTAAAACTTCAAATGCATTTTTTATTATAATATATTTTGTGCAAGTAGACAAGAGTGTTTTTTGATGGAAATATTTTTCATTATAAAAATTATAGGTTGACAAAGTGAGCGTTTTGTTTGATAATATATATAATAGCAGGTTATACTTATGGGTGTAACCGAAAAGAAAAGGAAGAAGCTATAAGTGAGAGTTATCGCCGGAGATAAAAAAGGCAGGCGGCTTGTAACACCTGAAGGTATGGATACAAGACCTACATCGGACAAGGTTAAAGAAGCGCTGTTCAGCATTATTCAGTTTGAGCTTGACGGTGCCGATTTTCTTGACCTGTTTGCCGGTAGCGGGCAGATGGGGATAGAAGCCTTGAGCCGCGGAGCAAACAGCGTGGTTTTTGTCGATTCTGGGAAGAAGCCCTGTGATTGTATTCGCCAAAATCTCGCCTCAATGGGTCTTTTAGGCTACGGAGAGATAGTTTGCCGCGGTGTTTCTGAATATCTTTCATCCTGCACCCGAAAATTTGATATTGTTTTTATGGACCCGCCCTATCGTGAGGGTCTTATCGAGCCGATTTTTGAAAAGGTAACACAAGTCACCCGTGACAGCGGTGTTATAATCTGCGAAATTCCCAGAGCGGCAGAGCTTTGCGAGGAGGTCGGAGGTTTTTCCTTGCGCCGCCGCTACCGCTATGGTAAAACCGAGCTTGCGCTTTTCAGAAAAGCCGATGCTCAGACAGAAATTTACTGATATAAGAGGGACAGCTATGAATCTTGCAATTTGCCCCGGCAGCTTTGACCCCATAACAAAAGGGCATGTGGATATTATCCGCCGCGCCTCTAAACTGTTTGATAAGGTCATTGTGCTTGTGCTAACAAACCCCAAAAAGAACCCCACCTTTTCTGTTGATGAACGATGCCACCTTATAGAAAAGGTTTTTGCAGACGCCGAAAATATAGTTGTAGATGCTGACGGCGGTCTTTTAGCTGATTATGCGAAAAATGTCGGAGCAACGGCTATTGTAAAGGGTCTTCGCGCTATGTCTGATTTTGAATATGAATTTCAGATGGCGCTTACTAATAAGAAGCTCAATCCAACCCTTGAAACGGTGTTCCTGACTTCCTCTGCAGAAAATATGTACTTAAGCTCAAGCATAGTCCGTCAGGTTGCAAGCTTTGGCGGTGATATTTCGGAATTTGTTCCGCTTGAAATTCTTTCAGATGTTGAAAATGTATTAAAATTAAATCAAATAAAGGGAGGAAAAGAATAATGAATGTAGACGATATGGTAGATTTGCTCGACGATATGTTTGAGGACTCTGTTAAAATGCCGCTTACCGGTGGCAAGTGCCTTATCGACTCGCAAAAGGCTCGCGATCTTATTGACGATATCCGTATGAACCTGCCTCAGGAAATTCGTCAGGCAAAGGCTATTGTTGCCGATCGCGGCGAGATTATCGCCATCGCAAAGCAGGAGGCAGAGGACATTATTCGCAATGCCGAGGAGCGCGCAAGAAGCATCATTAATAAGGATGAGCTTGTCATTCAGGCGCAAAATCGCGCAAATGAGATTCTTTCTCAGGCGCATCAGAAATCCCGTGAGGTCCGTCAGGCGGCCAATGACTTTGCCGATGAGATTTTAAGAAATGCCGAGGAGGTTTTAGCTAAGAGCACCGCCGAGGTAAAGCAGACCCGTGCATCTCTTCGCAACAAGCGTATGGGCGCAAATTCGGGCGCTCAGGAATAATTTTTTAAAGCCGCGAAACCGACCTTTGGGTCGGTTTCTTTTTGTTTTTTTTGCGTTCTTAATCTTTGTCTAGATTTTTAGGTTAAAAGTTTAAAGTAAATAAGCTTTTATAAGAGGTAAAATTTGGCATTACACCGCCATTTTTTGCCTCTTTTTTTGTTTGCAAAAAAAGTCTTAAAAAATATAAAAAATATTGCTCAAAACGCTTGACTTTTGGGGCTTAATAGGAGTATAATAGGTGCATAAAGGTGGAAGATGGTGAAAAAAGGTGATTATCTGCTAATTTCACTTTTGATTGATTTTTAACGAAAGGCGGGAAAACTGTGCTGGTTGGTAAGGCTCAAAACACAATAGATGCAAGCGGCAGAATTATTTTCCCTGCCGGTTTTAGAAAGGAAATGGGCGAAAAGATTTATCTTTCCAAAGCCCTGTTTGATAACTGCCTTTGCGCATACAGCGAAGAAGAGTGGAAAAATGTATGTGACAGTTTAAAGAAATTCCCCAGAGCAAAGGTTCGTCAGGTTGAAAGCTGGCTTTTTGGTAGCGCCTGCGCCCTGAGTCCCGATAAGCAGGGTAGAGTTTTTATCTCGGGCGAGCTTATTGAGCACGCAGGCCTTCGTCAGGACGTTGTTTTTGTCGGTATGGGCTCGAGGGTTGAGGTCTGGGATGCTGAGAAATACAGCAAGATGTATAGTAGTCTTGATTCTGATGAGATTGCAGACATTCTCACTCAGCTTGATTTCTAAAAGGTTAAGAATATGGAATTTGTTCATAAGCCGATAATGCTTTCTCAGTGCATAGAGGCGCTGAAAATAGACCCCGCGGGAATATATGCTGACGGAACGGTGGGAGGAGCAGGTCACTCTATCGCCATCGCCGAAAAGCTCGATTTTAAAGCGGGCGGCAGACTTCTCTGCCTTGACAGAGACCCCGATGCGGTGGCTGTTGCAACAGCTCGTCTAAAGGAGTTTGTTCAGGCGAGTGTCCACCATAGAAACTACAGTGAAATAGTATCTCTTTTAAAAGAACTGAATATAAATGGTCTTAATGGTGTGCTACTTGACCTTGGAGTTTCCTCGTTTCAGCTTGACTGCGCCGAGCGCGGGTTTTCCTACAGAAGTGATGCTCCGCTTGATATGAGAATGAGCAAAAGCGGGCTTTCTGCAAGAGATGTTGTGAACACCTACAGCGAAAAACAGCTTTCCGATATAATTTTCCGCTATTCTGAGGAAAAGTTTGCTAGAAGAATTGCTGCCGAGATAGTAAGACGCAGAGAGAAGGCTCCCATTGAAACCACCTTCGAGCTTGCCGAGGCAATTAAAGCGGCAATGCCCGCAGCGGCAAAAAGAGAGAAAAACCCGTGCAAGAGAACCTTTCAGGCTATTCGTATAGAGGTAAACGGCGAGCTTGCTTACTTAGAAAATGCGCTTGATAGCGTATTTGAGGTTTTAAATTCGGGCGCAAGGCTTGCTATCATAACCTTTCATTCTCTTGAGGATAGAATGGTTAAAAGAAAATTTAAAGAATGGTGCCAAGGCTGCACCTGCCCCAAGGATTTCCCCGTTTGCGTTTGCGGAAACACTCCCAAAGCAAAAATGACCCCCTCAAAGGCTATTGAGCCGTCGAGAGAGGAGCAGGAGGAAAATCCGAGAAGTAAATGTGCAAGACTGAGAGTTTTAGAAAAACTCTAAAGATAAAAGGAAGTTAAAAAGAAAGGAGACGGCAAAATTATGCAAAGCAGCGCAGCATATGACCTTTCAAGGTTTGAAGTCGGAAAAAAAGAGCGTAAACAAGAAAAAAAGCCCGAGCTTAAAGCCGTTAAAGGAAAAAAACAAAAAACATCGGCGCTCTCAAAGCTTTCCCCCGTCACAGCTGTTATAGTAGCAATAGTTGCAGTTTTTGTCTGCTCCTATATGCTTTATACTCAGGCAATGATAACAAAAACCACTGCGGCAATAACCCGCGTTAATAATGAGATAGTTCAGCTCCAGAGCGAGAGCGTGCGCCTTGACAGTGAGCTTGATGCTATAATGTCCCGCGGAAATATCGAGGAAAAGGCTCTTGCACTCGGTATGTATCAGGCGGATAAATTGCAGGTTGAGGGAGTAGAAGTAAATCAGGGCGATAAAATCGAGATACTCGCCGATAACCGCAATATTTTTGAGAAAATCGGAGACTTTTTTTCAAACTTGTTTTAGATGTAAAAAACATCAGAAGGCTATGAGTCGGGAACATATTTTCGTGGGCAAAAATGCTCTTTACAAAATATGAGCTGTCCCGGCTCATTGCCTCTTTTATGAGGGTAGAATTAACTCGGTTGGGAGGACTGTTTTTTGGCAAAACAACCTACAGTTTCGATGAAAAGACGGATAAATATCCTTCTTGTATTTGTGGTTATTTTTGGATTTATTCTTATGTCGGGCCGCCTTTTCTTTTTGCAGGTTCTCGGCGGCGATGATTACCGCGAGCGAGCAACTCAGCAGCAGCTGCGTGACAGCACCATTGCCGCAAAGCGCGGCACTATCTATGACAGCAATATGAATATTCTTGCCCAGAGCGCAACTGTGTGGACAGTTTACCTCTCTCCCGCTTATGTAAACAGCGATGAGGAGGGCAAGCTTATTGCAGATAAGCTTTCTGAGCTGCTGGGTGTAGATAGGGACACCATTTACGAAAAAACCAAAAAAAATACTTATTATGAATATGTAAAGCGCAAGATAGAAAAGGATAAGGCTGATGAAATCCGAAAATTTTGTGATGAAAATGATATCTCGGCTATAGGACTTGACGAGGACACCAAGCGCTATTATCCCCACAATAATCTTGCCTCAACGGTTATAGGGTTTACGGGCACCGATAATCAGGGCCTTACCGGCATCGAAGCTTATTATGACAGCTACTTAAAGGGTACCGACGGCAGAGTTGTCAGCGCCAAAAACGCCTGGGGAACTGATATGCCCTTTGAATATGAAAAACGCATTGAGGCGGTTGATGGAAACAGCCTTGTGCTCACCATCGACCAGAATATTCAGTATTATGTCGATAAACACCTTGAAACAGCCGTTAAGGAGCAAAAGGTAAACAACCGAGCTGCCAGTATTGTTATGGATGTCAAAACAGGTGAAATTCTCGGTATGTCAACCAAGGGCGACTTTGACTTAAATGACCCTTTTACAATTTATGATAAGTCACTCAGGGAAAAGGTTGCAGCTCTTTCGGGCGATGAGAAAGCTCAGGAGCTTGCAAAGCAGCAAAATCAGCAGTGGCGAAACAAGGTCATTTCCGACCCTTATGAGCCAGGTTCGGTTTTCAAAATAATAACCGCTGCGGCAGCACTCGAGGAGGGCGTTACAACACCTAACGAAGGCTTTGTCTGTACCGGTGGATATAGGGTTGGCGACAGAAATATTCACTGCTGGAAAACCTCGGGACACGGAGGCGAAACATTTGCCGAGGGCATTATGAACTCCTGCAACCCCGTTTTTATGACGGTAGGAGGCAGACTCGGCGGCAAAACCTTCTATAAATATCTGCAGGCATTTGGTCTTACCGAAAAAACGGGCATTGACCTTCCGGGTGAGGCAACAAGTATTACCCACAGCCCTAAAACACTTGAAAATGCCGTTAACCTCGCCTCCTCATCAATGGGTCAGTCGTTTAAAATAACTCCTATTCAGATAGTTACGGCAGTTTCTGCTGCGGTAAACGGCGGAAATCTTGTAACCCCTCACGTTGTAAAGCAAATTTTAGATAGCGATGGGTCGGTTATAGAGAATATCGGTTCTCAGACAAAGCGTCAGGTAATTTCAGAGGAAACCTCTGCCCAGCTTTCACTTATGCTTGAAAAGGTTGTGTCCGAGGGAACGGGTAAAAACGCTTATATAATGGGTTATCGCATCGGAGGTAAAACCGGTACCTCTGAAAAGCTCGATAAGGTTTACGCAGAGGGCGAAAAAGAGGACTACATTATGTCATTCTTAGGCTTTGCCCCCGCAGATGACCCGCAGGTTGCTTGTATCGTTATCATAGACGAGCCGCGCGCAGGAGAAATTTATGGCTCTGCAGTTGCAGCTCCGGTTTGCGGAAGTATTTTAGGCGATGTTCTGCCTTATCTCGGAATTGAGCCTGAGTACACAGCCGAGGAGCTTTCAAAGGTTAATGTAACAGTGCCTAATATCATCGGCAAAACCGCTCATATGGGTCAGGCTGCACTGCAGAAGTATGGACTTCAGGGTACCATTATCGGCGGCGGCGACAGAGTTATCCGTCAGGTTCCCGCAGCGGGTGAAACCGTTCCTCGCGGCGGTAAGGTTGTTATATAC